>NC_007295.1:0-300000 GCF_000008205.1 Mesomycoplasma hyopneumoniae J | reverse complement strand
AATGCCCATTCTTTCAAAGGCTTTTGAAATTTTAATATCTAAAAAAATTGTCAAATCAGGAAAAGTATTCTCAGATATCAAACTATTTAAACTAGTAACTAAATCAATATCAAGACCATTTCCAAAACCTTGATAGGCAATCGAGGAATCAATATAGCGATCACAAAGAACAATTTTTCCTGCTTTTAGTGCGGGCCAAATTAGTCTTTCTAGATGAATTCGTCTTGCGGTTGCAAATAAAAGCATTTCTACATAAGGGCTGATTTGATTATTCTTACTTAGTAAAAATTCACGGATCTGCAGCGCCTCTTTTAAATTTTTGCCTCCTGGTTCAAAAGTAGTAACAATCTCTTTTTCGGGAAATTTGATTTTTAAATACTTTGCAAATAAGTCCATCACGGTTGATTTTCCGCTTGCATCAATTCCTTCAAAACTAATAAACATATTTATTTTTCCATTTCTTGTCGATTTTTAAGCGCTTGATCTAAGGTGATATTATCGATATAATCAATTATTGCTCCAAATGGAATTCCAGTTGCAAGCCGAGTAATTTTAAGGCCGGATAAAAACTCGTGTTTTGCGAGATAATTTGCAAAAATCAGTCCCTCCATTGTCGAAGATAAACCAAGAATTATCTCACTTTTATTAGCGGCTAAATCAGCTAATTTTTTAATTTGGGCATTATGATTTTCTAAATTTTTAATATCATATTTACCAAAAACAAAATATTGACCATCATATTTTCCATATTCTTCAAATTTAGCAATCATTTCGGTATTTTCAACTACTAAAATTTTAAAAGACCGTTGGAAATCAAGGCATATTTCACAAACTGGATTAGTATTTAAATACCCACATTTTTCACAATATTGTGTGTTTTTTTTTAAATCATAAATTGCTCTAACAAAATTTTCAATTTTTTCAATTGGAACATCAACCAAAAAAGACAAAATTCGCATTGCTTGTTTTTTGGAAATTCCCGGGATTTTTCTTAGATCCTCAGCAAGATTTTTAAATGTTTCTTTGATCATAATTAAACTTGATTTGGATAATCGCTTATTTTTTCGTTTTCTTCTTTAATTTTCAATAATGCTTGATTTAATGTAATTGATAGTAAATCTTCTAATGTTTCAATATCGTCTTTATCTACTAAAATTGGTGAAATTTTTATTTTTTTTAGTTCAAAATCACCGGTAATTGTTAATGAAATTCCTTGATTTTCAAAGTCAAAGTCCATTTTTGCAAGTGCATTTTTTTTAACTTTTTGATCTTTTTGGATTTTTTGTGCTTGTTTTAATAATTTTTGAAAATTCATAATTGGTCCTTTCGATAATTTTAAAAATTACAAAATAAATTATATAAATTTATTAGAAATTTTACTTATCAAACAAAAGTTTTTCCAAATCCTCCTTTGAAATAGTCGTTTTTTTGGGGATTTCAAAAGGTTTTGCAACAATTCGTTTGCCCTCATTCCGCATTTTGGTAGGCAAAATTTTAGCTTTATTAATAAGGTTTTTGCTTGCAACTAATGGATGCATTTCCACGTTAAAAATTTGTAATAATAACTCATTGACTTGATATTTTTCCTTTATAGTTTCAATTAATAAATCTTCATATTCATCACGAGCGGCCATAAAAAAAACAAAATTTGCACCTAATGAGAGAATTTTAGCATATTTTAACACGCTAACAATTTCCATAAATTCAACATTATACTCGAAAAGTGGCAAATTTTTTCTTCAATTTTGAACTAAATTTTCATATTCCACCTGATTTTGACTACGAAAATTTTTACCTAATCATATAAAATTCAAAACTTCTTCAGCACTCAAATAGTCTTTTGAACCAATTTTTTTTAAAAATTTACTAGAATTATTACCAAAATTTGTATCTAAATTTATTAAATTAGTATCCTTGTTATTAAAGGATTGGGCAAAATTTGTCTTATCTTCTGATAAATTAGCCGAAATATCACTAAAATCAGACACAGAATTTATATTTTCATCAATTTTATTACCATTTTCAGGCATAAAAGAATTAGAAAAATCAATTTCACCATCAAATTCACCGTTATTTTTCAGATTTTGATTTTCAATTTTTTTATGATTTTCAGTTTCAATAAATGGATTACCTATTTGTCCAAATTGGTTAAATTCAGTTGTTGATTTGGAAAAAACCTCTGTTTTTAAAGGTGGTCTTTCCAAATTTTGTTCTAATTTTCGATTAAAAATTGATGAATAATTTTTATTTTGCTTTGTTTGCATATCTTCTTCTAAATTTTTTAGATCCAATTTTCCTAACTTTTCAAGCCGATCCTCAATTTTATAAAAATTAGTAGGGCTAGACTTAATCTCACTAACTTTCTCAGTAATTTTTTCGGGGATATCACTTTTATCGACTTTATTTTCTTCTAATTTTTTAAATTTAATATTATTTTGATCACTAATTTCTAAATTACTTAGCGATAATATGCGCATAATAAAAATTTCAAGAGTTAAATTTTGGAAATCAGCAAAATTTATATCTTTTAGACTTGAAAATGCAATTTCTAAAAATTTAAAAGCAAAATCCTGGCTTATTTTTAGATTTTCTAAATCAAAATTGCTATAAAATTCAAGTAGTTCATTTGTTTTGGTTGACTTTCAAATAATTCATTCTTTTACAAGGTTAATTAATGATTCTAAAAATAATTGGAAATTTTTACTTTGAAATGAAATTTGTTCTAAAATTTCATAAGAAATTTTAGAATCAGCTAAAAATAAGGCATTAACAAAATTGACAAGAATTTCCTTATTTACTAGACCAAAAAGTTCATTAATATTTTTTTGATTAACATACCCTGACCCAAATGTTGCTACTTGCTCTAGAATTGAAATTGCATCGCGAAGACTACCTTGACTTAATAAAAAGACTGATTTTAAAGCATTTTTTTCGTATTTTATTTTTTCTTTTTCAAGAATAAATTCTAATCGGTGACAAATTTCGTCTTCTTTTAGCGCTAGAAAATTATACCTTTGGACACGGGAGAGAATTGTTAAAGGAATTTTGTGGACTTCTGTTGTTGCTAGAATAAAAATCATATGTTTTGGTGGTTCTTCTAAGGTTTTTAAAAAAGCATTAAAAGCAGAAGTTGAAAGCATATGAACTTCATCTAAAATATAAATTTTATAGGGGCTAATTTGGGGAAAATTGATTGAATTTTCGATAATTTCTCTAATTTCCTTCACGCCATTATGCGATGCGGCATCCATTTCAATAATATCAAGTGAATTATTAAAATTTTTAATGCAGTTTTGACAAGGTTCAATTAAATCCGTTTTGTGGGTGCAATTTATAGCGTTTGCAAAAATTTTTGCAACAGTTGTCTTTCCAGTGCCATGAGGTCCTGAAAAAAGGTAGGCATGAAAAAAATTACCTGATTTGATGATATTTTTTAAACTTTCAAGCAAAAATTTTTGACCGACAATATCAGAAAATTTTTTTGGCCGATATTTCCGATAGAAAGCAATATAATCTTTTCTTATTTCCACAAGAACCCTTTCAAAATTATAAAATAAATTTAATTATAAATAAAATTAATTCTTTAATAGTTTATAATTATAAATTATAATAAAATAAAAACATTAATTTTATAAATAAAAGGAAAAATTATGTCAACCTCATTTTTAAAGGAAAAAAATCAAGAAGCTAAAAAATGTAGTAAAAATTGAAAATTATCCTTTGAATTCCGAGTTCTAAACTACCATTTTCGGCAATTAGAAATCGCAGTTAAGAGTGTAGATGATAAATTAGAATATAATTCGAACTATTTTTTCTGGTTTGTAGAAGATTTAATCTTTTTTTTGACAAAAAGTGGATATGCTTTACGCTGGGATTATGAAAAAGTGCAAATTTTTAATTTAGAAAATTTGCGACTAGGCGAAAATCTAGCCGATTTTAAATCAAAATTTAAACTAATTACGACTTTTAATTTAGAATATAACTAAAATTTTGGAGATAATTATGAAAATTTATACAACAAAAAATACAAGCCCGTTTTATACACTAGTCTGTGAAGAAATTATTCTAAAAGATGAAGAAAACCAAGAGGATATTCTTTACTTCTACCAACATAAAAATGCGATAATTATTGGAAAAAATCAAAATATTTACGAAGAAATTAAACTCGAGGAAGTTGAAGAGGAAAATATTGAAATCTACCGTCGGCTTTCAGGGGGTGGGGCGGTCTATCATGATCTAGGTAATATAAATTTTTCCTTTATTAGTCAAAAGCAAAATCATAATTATCAAAAATTTCTATCACCAATTATCGAATTTTTTCGATCCTTAGGGCTAAAAGCTGAATTTAAGGGACGAAATGATTTAATTGTCAATGGCGCAAAAGTTTCAGGTAATGCCCAGATAATTTTTAAAAATAAAATTGTTCATCATGGAACAATTTTATTTAATGCTAATTTAGCAAAATTAGCACAAGTTTTAAAGCCAAGTCGACTAAAAATTGAATCAAAAGGAATTAAATCTGTCCGCCAACGAGTAACAAACATTCTCTATGAAATGGAAGAGCAAATTGATGATAATGAATTTATTTACCGTTTAATTTCATTTTTTGAAAAAAAATATCAAACAAAATCAGTTGATGTTGAAAATCATTTTGATATAGGAATTTCAAATACTGAAAAATTCAAGGAAATAAGTCAATTACGAGAATCAAAAAACTGAATTTTTGGAACCAACCCATTTTTTAGTTATGAAAATATCAAACGAACAAGTGCCGGAATTTTGAAGGTCTTAGCAAATATTGAAAAAAATATAATTATAAAAATTAAGTTTGAAGGTGATTTTTTATCACAAAGGCCAATTGAAGAAATAGAAGAAATTTTGGAAAATAAAGAATTTGACCGTGATAGTCTTGAAAGAGAACTAGAAAAAATTCATAATTTAAATGAGTATTTTGGTCAAATTCTGCCTTATGAAATTTTAGATACAATTTTTGGAGTTTAAATGGTAGTAAATCGAAAAATTAAAATTGACAATGAAGAAATTTTCTACTTTTTAGAAGATAATAATCGACCAAAAGTACTTTTTCTCCATGGTTTTAACTCAAGCCATAATTTTACTTTTCAACTTCGGCAAAACAAAAAACGCAAATATGATATTGTTGCCTTTGATTTTCCAGGCTGTGGTAAAAGTAGTAATAATCAAAAAATTAGTGTTGAAAATTACCAAAAAATTGCTGTAAATTTTATAAAAACACTTGATTTAAAAGTAAAAATTGTTGTAGCCCACTCACTTGGGGCCGCGATTGGACTGCATATTCTAAAAGAAAATCTTGTCGAAAAAGCAATTTTAGCCGGACCTTTAAACCCGTTTATTTTTGATTCAAGCTTTAAAAAACAAATGGAAAGATTAGGCTTCTGACTTCTACCACGAAATTTATATGAGGCAAAAGAAACAGTTACAAATTTATTTTATAAGGATAAACCTAATTCTGAGGCTAGTTTATTTAAAAGTGCGATTGCTTTTTTCAAACTTGTTGAGGAAAAAAAGGAACTTTTTTCAGATATGGTTTTTGATCAAATTCTTAATTTAGATTGACACAAAAATGTGCTTTTACCGCTTTATGAGCAAAAAAATGAATATTTTTTAATCGGGGCTGAAATGGATAAATTTGTCCCGTTAAGAAGTGTTGAAAAAGTTGGAGCTACTTTTGGCAAAAAGGTGGTAAAATTTGAAAAAACTGGCCATGCAATTTTTTATGAAAAAAGTGACCTAATTAATGCTGAAATTGAAAAAATACTATAAATTTAAAGATAAAATCCATTTCTAATTTTTTGAGCTAACTCTTTTGATCCCAGCTTTTCAATTACAACGAAAGCAAAATCTGCCGAACTTGCTGCATTTCTTGCCGAAATATAATTGCGGTCAATAGTTACTAACGAATCTTGTCTTAGTCTAATTTTGGAATTATGTTGGTTTGGATATGAACTAAATTGATAATTTTCTGCTAATTTTAGTTCAAAAATTGCATTTGGTGCATCACAAATGGCAAAAATATGTTTGTTTTGCGCAAAAAACTCGCTCACAAGTTGAATTGATTTTGAATCCTTGCGGAATAATTGGGCCGCAAAACCCCCCGGAATAAAAACAGCATCAAAGTCATCTGATTTCCAGTGATTATGTGCTTGAATTGATACAACTCCGAATTGACCTATTACTAATTTATTTTTAGGGTTAAAAAATTCAATATCTGTAAAAATTTCTGCTTTTTTAATCAGGGAAATAAAAGTTGTAAGTTCAATATCCTGGAATTTATCAAGCAAAATAACTAATAATTTTTTCATTATTCTTCCTTTAAACTTAAAATAAATAAATAAATAAATTTTAAATTCTTTTCTGTAATTTAAAAATTTATTTATGATATAATGTCCTTTAATTTTGTAAAATAAGAGCTAATTAGCGAAAATAAGGTTCTAAAACTTTTGGCACCGTTCAGGAACCATCTAAATTTTGATATTGCTCTAATAAAATTGCGACTAGACGATCAATTGCCAAGCCAGAACCATTAATTGTGTGTGCATAATGGTTATTTTTACCATCACGATAACGAATTTTTGCTCTTCTTGCTTGAAAATCGCCGCAATAACTAATTGATGATACTTCTCGATAGGTATTTTCTGAAGGCAGTCAGGCTTCAAGATCAACTGTTTTTTTTGATGAAAATCCTAAATCATAAGTTGATAAAACTACAACACGAAATGGGATTTCCAGTAATTTTAAAATTCGCGAAGCATCCTTTACTACATTTTCAAATTCAGTTAAACCATCTGCTTCTTTTGTGATTTTTACTAGTTCAACCTTATGAAATTCATGAAGGCGAATTAGTCCTTTTGTGTCTCTGCCTCCGCTTCCAGCCTCGGAACGATAACATTTACTATAACCAACAAGTGAAATTGGTTTTGCTAAATCAATTATTTCTTCACGAAAATAATTAGTCAACGGAACCTCAGCAGTCGGAATTAGCCAGCGATTTGGATCCTTTAATGGGTATAAATCATTATGAAATTTCGGAAGTTGGCCAGTACCATAAAGTGATTCCGAGAGAATTAAAGTATTTGGGATAATTTCCTGATAATCGTTTGCAATATGAGTATCAATCATAAAATTAATCAAGGACCTTACTAATTTAGCTCCAAGATTTTTATAAATTACAAAGCGATTACCGGAAATTTTTACTGCTCGCTTAAAGTCTAAAATTTTATTAGAAATCCCGAATTCATAATGTGGTTTACATTTTTGATCAAATTTTTTTGGAATTCCTCAATGTGAAATTACTTGATTATCAAGTTCTGAAGTCCCAAAAGGCACTGAATCATCGGGTAAATTTGGAATTTCTAAAATTTTTTGATTTAATCAAGTATCAAGCTGATATCATTCAGCTTCAAGGGTTTCGATCTCAGTTTTTATTTTACTAACTTGGCTTTTAAGAAAACTTGAATCCTTTTCTTGTCTTGAAAAAGCTCCAATTTCTTTACTAATTAAGTTTTTTTTTGCTAATAAGGCATCAATTTTCTGACGTAAAATATTTCTTTTTTGACCTTTTATATATAATTCGTTAATTATTGAAATATCAAAACCGCGGGTCGCGAGTTTTTTTTCAACAAAGGATTTATTATTCAAAATTAAACGAATATTCATAATTTAGACTATTATTTTAAGTTATAAAAAACTTCCCTACCAATATAATCGGCTTTTGCATAAGAATTTAGATATTCCTCGATTACTAAAAGTCGGTTATACTTTGCAATCCGATCCGTTCTGGAAAGTGAACCTGTTTTAATTTGTCCTGAAGATACTGCAACCGCAAGATCGGCGATTGTTGTATCCTCAGATTCTCCTGAACGATGGGAAATTACAGCGGTCATCCCAGATTTTTGTGCTAAATGAATTGCATCAAGTGTTTCACTTAAGGTTCCTATTTGGTTTAATTTGATTAAAATTGAATTAATTGCTTTTAAATTTATAGCTTTTTTGAGGATTTCTACATTTGTAACAGTTAAATCATCGCCGACAATCTGGTGATTATTACCATATTTTTGATTAAAGGCGATAAAACCCTGTCAATCAGATTCAGCAAATCCATCTTCTATTGAAATTATTGGATATTTTGCTAAAAGTTGACCATAATAATTAAGTAATTCCTCTGAATTAAATTCAAATTTTTCATCTAAATCTGCTTGGTTTTTATTTAAAGAGGCAGACTTTAGTTTCTTAAAGACATATTTTTGCCCATTATAAAATTCAGAAGCAGCTGCATCAATTGCAATTGCAACAGCATTTTCCCCTTTAAATCCGGGATTAAATCCGGATTCCTTGATCGCATCAACTAAAAAATCAAGCGCTTGTTCGTGGGAATTAAAGTTAGGGGCAAACCCTCCTTCATCGCCTACTTGCGTTTCAAAACCTGATTTTTTAAGAAGTTTTGCTAAATTATGAAAAACTTTATTTGCCGCTTGTAATGCCTCTTTAAAAGTTCTAAAACCAAGTGGCATTATCATAAACTCTTGAAAATCAAGTGTATTTGAGGCATGTTCGCCCCCATTTATAACATTAAGCATCGGAACTGGCATTAAAGTCGGATTGGTTCCTCCTAAATAACGGAAAAGTGGCATTCTTAATTCGTTTGCCGCAGCTTTTGCAACTGCAAGTGAAACCCCTAAAATTGCATTAGCACCTAATTTTTCTTTATTTGGAGTCCCGTCTAATTCAATCATTTTTTGATCGATTAATCTTTGATTTTTACAACAAAGCCCAATAATTTCCGGTGCTATTATATTATTTACATTATCCACAGCGGTCATTACGCCTTTTTGACCATATCAATTATCTGCATATTTTGTATTTGTATCACGTAATTCAAGCGCTTCTCGGGAACCAGTCGATGCTCCTGATGGAACAATTGCTGAACCAAATCCACCTGCTAGAGTATAAACATCAACTTGAATTGTTGGATTTCCGCGGGAATCTAAAATTTCGCGAGCAAAAACTTTAGTAATTTTTGACATAATAACCTCTCTATTTTATTTTTTATTCATTCAAATCTTAAATTAATACTAAAAAACTTAGAATGTAAAAAATTATACCATAATTTAAAAATTAAATTATTTTTTTTATTAAAGTTTCTTATGAAAAATAAGTATGATAAATACAGGGTAATTTTAAATAAGACTTAAACTTAAGTTTAAATAATTTCTTTTATTTGATTTCAAAAAAAAGACATAAAAAAACTTTTTATGTTAAAAGTTTTTTTTATTAAATAAAAACTAAATTTTCTTAATTTATAAATGAAAGGAAGGGAAATGAAGAGCAGTCTAATTTACTATGCCATTAAATATAAAGGAGATTATAAATTAATCCAGAATGCTATCCAAACAAAAGAGGAAATAACAAAAGAAGAATTTTTAAAACTTCAAGAAAAACTTGATTCAGGAAAAATAAAAGCAATTACAATATTAGATGAAAACTATCCTGAAGCCTTTCAAGTACTAAAAAATCCGCCTTATGTTCTATTTTATCAAGGTAAAATTGAATTTCTTGAAAATAAAAATCCAAAAAGCGCGCTTATTGGCGAAAAATATAATAGTAAAATTCAGGAATTTTTTAACAAATCATTAGATCAAATTATCAAGCGTCATATTTTAGTTACAAACGGTTATAAAGGTGTTGAGCAAAAAATAATGGAATATTACCGATTATATGAAGCACCTATTATCGCTGTTTCGGCAAATGGGATAAAAAATCCATGACCTTTTGAGAATTTTCAGGATTATAAAAATATTTTAATTATCTCTGAATATCCAACAGGATGCAATGTTAATAAAAAAAGATTAATTGAAAGGAACCGTTTAATTGCAGCGCTTGCTAATTTTTTAGTTGTCTATTCAATTCGGAAATCAGGTGGATCACAAAATTTAGTTAACTATTTTCTTGATTTTGGTAAGGAAATTTATTGCTTTTTTGATAAAAATGATGAAGATCAACTCGATTATACAGGTTGTTCTGATCTAATTTATCAAGGCGCAAATTGAATTACCGAAATAAAAGATGTCTATTATGAGAGTCAAACTAGAGGAGAATAATGTATATTTTAAGTTTATTTGAGGATGTCCAAGTGGGTGCAGAGCTATCAACATTAGCTACCACTTTACAAAAATGAATAAAATATCTAACACAGATCGGAATGCCGATTGCTGCTGGGATACTTGTTGCATCCGTAGTTTTTTTTGCAACAATGTTAGCAATTTCACATGATGTTGAAAAACGAGATAAATGAAAAAAAGCCCTAATTTGGTCTTCAATCGGCTTTATAATCATTTTAGTTGCCCTTGGACTTTCAACGGTAATAATCTCAGTTGCTAGCTCGGCGGCTTCAGGGGCAAAAGGCTAATGTTTGGCTGACTTTTTAGTGGTCTAGTCAGTTTAATTACTTACCCTTTTTTTACACTAGGTTGATATTTACTAGTTTATCTGCCTTTATCAGTTATTGCGTTTTTTAATTTTATTTTTGATCAAATCGGAATTAATGTTATTGTAAATGCAATTTTTCAAAAGAAAAGTTTTGCTTTTGAAAATTTACCAGTTGGCTTTTGAATTTTTGCCATCACATCGGTTTCAATGGGATTTATCGTTTTTATTCTACGATATATTAAATTTTTAATAATTCGAAAAAGGTCAGCTGATAGTGAAATAATTGCAATGGGAAGAGTTGGTTTTGGTTCCTTTGCTTTTATTTTCCTTTTTCCAATCATTTTTTTTGCCTTACTTATTACAATTCAGTCAACACTTTTTTTAATTAATCAACACATTCGCGGCGATCAAAATTTAATTACTGTGATGCTAAAATCAGCAAGCGATAAAATTCCTGAAGAAGAAATAAAATGAATCTCAGAAAATTATGGTTCCCCTAGTTATTCAACTTTTTCCGGAATGGAATCCGGTGAGGCGATTAGTTTGATTATCACACTTTCGGCTTCCTCACTTGTTATTGCATACATTTTAGGGATAAGTTTTATTTCTTGGTTTACCTCATCGGCTCAACTTTTTATGAATTTTTTGACAATGCCTGTCTGAGCAATGACAAGTATCTGGGATGATGGCCGCAGACTAAAGACTTGAACTAAAAATTTTCTAGGACAGTTTGCAATAATTATTGTCTACCAAATTAGTTTTAATTTGTTTCTAATTTGGGTTGGATCAACATACCAAATTGCAGACTTAATTGATCTAAGTCAAGTAACTAGTTCGCAAATTTTTCGATTTTTAATCAGAATTTCTTTTATTATCGGTGGTGGTTTGGCAATCGCTGCCTTTACCCGCCAAATTGCCTCACAATTTGGTCAAGAAGGAGCAGTTGATCACCAACAAAGACTTGCTTCATCAACATTAAAGGTTGGAGCAGTTGGAATTGCCGGAGCTGCCGGTGTTTTAGGATTTCTAAATAAAAATGGTAAAAATGATAAACTTGATGTTAGTGGTTTGTTTGAAAAAAATAAAAATAAAAATCCATTCAATGTTGTTGATAACTCGCTTGCCCCGGGTAATTCAAAATTAACAAATTGGCGAGGACCATCAATAATGGGGGCTTTATCAACACTTGCTACCGGTTCAGCAATGGGATATCAGGGCGTAAAATATGCTAAAAAAAAGTATGAACAATTCAAAAATTGGCGAGCAAAAAGAGCCTTAGATCCTAATCACAAAAACGGTCCAACGAAACTTTTTATCGACAAGATTGGTCGATTTTTTAGAAAAAATAAAAAATCTGATAGTTCTAATAGTGAGACTGAAGAAGAGGGAAGAGTGAAAAATAAACCAAAAACAGCAAAAAATAGTAAATCTGGGCAAAATATCACTGAAAATTCCAACGAAAAAAATAACTCTGTGGAGACAAAATTGGAAAATAGTGGCCAAAACAGTGCTGAAGTGGAGCAAATAAACGAAGAAAACCAAGAAAAATTGGAAGAAGTGGGTGTAGTTAATAATGAAAAATCTGAAAAAACAAAGGAAAATAGCCTTAAAAATACATCTGAAACACAAATTTTAGACCAAAAAGAAGATTTAGAAACTAATGAAATAGTTGAAGAAGCTGAAAAATCGGCTGAAAAAACAATTACTACAACTGAATTATCAACTGAGAAAACTGAAAAATTAGAAGAAAACGCGGTTGTAGAACCAAAAAAACAAGGATTTTGAGAATGATTTTGAGGCAAATTACCTGAAGAGGAAAAGAAAACTAAACGAAAACCTCGCACAAAAGTGGTGGAAACTAGTGAAAAACCAACAAAAAAGATGACTAAAAAAGTTAAAAAAACTCCAAAAGTAGAACTAGAAAAAAGACCAAAAAAAGAAAAAAAGGTTAAAACAGTTGAAGAAAAAGAGAAAAAACCACGTGGAAAAAAGAAAAAAGTGACCGAAAATCAACTAGATTCGACTACAAATAATCAAAAAACTGTAAATCAAACAGAAAAAATAGAACTAAAAAATCAGGATAATAACATTGATATAAAGAAGGCTGAAAATAATCAAGAAAATATTGAATCAGAAATTAAAGAAATTAACGACCTTGAAAAACAAATTAAACCTGAAAATGACAATATGAAATCAGAAATTATTGATGATAAAAAAGATAAATAATGCAAAAAAATAGCTAAAAAACGGAAAAACTAATGAAATTACAGAATAAACGAATCAAAAATGTCCAAATTCAAATTTTTCGAAAAATCACTTTAATTGACTTACCAATCATTATGATTATGTTTTTTATTTCAGCTAGCATCAGTTTTGCTTTGCCAGAAGACATTTTTATTTTATGAAAAATTTTAATTTCTGCCTCTTTATTCTTTATTTTTACAGTTCCGTTAATAAAACACTATAAAAATTGAGGTCTTAAGGGTTATAAAATTCTTTGATATATAATTTTATACACTTCGCGGCCAAAAATTTATACAAAAACTTCAAAAACTAGTGCAAATACCGGAAATTTATTACCATATACGCGTGCAAAACAGGATTTTATCAAAGTTGGTGGCGGGTTTGTAGGAGGGATTGAGATTAATGGTCAGGATATTTTCAGTATTGGAACTGAAAAAATTGAACAGATTCTCCAGCAACTAACTGTCAGTCTTAATGCAATAAGCAATCGAATTTCAATTGTAAAAATTGCTCATCCTAATGATTTAACAAAAAATAAACTATTTTTTCTACGGTATCAAGATGAATGTCTTGAAAATTTAGGAGAAAATTTATGCTTGGAATATAAAAATGACATTGCTAATTTTGATACATATTTACATCACCGCTATTTTATTATTGTCTATGAAAAAAATGATGTTTCCTTGTTGCAACAGGTAAGTCTTCTGCGTGCAAATATTTCTTCGACTGGATTTCGTGCACGAATTGCACCATTGCGTGATCTACTTGATTTAAATTTAAAAATTATTAATTTTAACGACTTTTTAAATGATGAAGAATTTAATAACATCAGAAATGGCGATGATATTAGCAAATATTTAGCTCAAAATAAAATTGAATGATACCCAGAAAATTTTAAGATTAATGATATTTATTTTTCAGTTCAAAGTATCAATGAATATCCATTTAATTTACCGCTTGGCTGAGCGGCCCAACTTTTTTCGACAAACAGTAGCGTTGTTTGGCATCTAAATCGCCTAACTGCCACCGAAAAAGAAAATAGTTTTAATAAAGGGGCAAAAAATTTAGAATCAAACCTTAATGACCAAAAAAATGTTGTTCAAAAAACAAAAACAGCCACAGAACGTGCCGCTCTTGAAGAAATAATCAGCATTGCTGGCTCATCACGGGAAGAAATTTTCTATTCAACTTTTATTTTTTTAAACACCGCTGAGACAAAAAATCAACTAAAAGAAATTGAAAGTCAAAATCGGAATAATCTAAGAAATATTGGGGCAACTATCAATCCATTAAAATACCGACAATTGCAAGGTTTTGCATCACTTTTTTTTCGTTTTAGTAATTTTTTAAAAGAAGAAATTGAAATGCCGGCTAGCAATATTGCTTTTGGAATCCCGTTTACCTCACGAAATTTTAATGATGGAAATTATAATATCATCGGAATTAGCAAAACTGATTATACTCCGGTTTTTTTTGATCTTTTTCGGCAAAATCAAGACAGAAAAAATTCAAACTGTTTTATTTTAGGAACTTCGGGGGCTGGAAAATCAACGATGACAAAAAAATTACTAACATATAATAAGGCAATCAATAATTCCGTAATCGTTTTAGATCCACAAAATGAATATTGAAAAATTGGTGATAATTTAAATGCAAATCGAATTAATTTTGGTGGAGGAGATCTAACAATTTTTAATCCCTTGCAAATCCAAAAGGTTTTCAATCCCCAATCAAAACAAGAAGAAGCAGAAGATTTTAATAATTCAGAAACAATTGCCCTTCATTTGCAAAATTTAGAAAAATTTTTTGGAATTCTACTACCAAATTTAGAACATAAAATGGTCATGGCAGTTATTGAAACTATTAATGAAATGTATAAAAACCGCGGTTTTTATGTACTTTTTGAGGATGTTTGCCTTTTAGAACCAGATAAATTCCCTACAATTACTGATTTAATCCAAAAATTTCAAGAGTTAAATTTTGACTATATTACCGACTTTGAAAAGACAATTATTTTATCAACTTTGCGCTATGAATTTAACCAATATGGGAAATTAAACCGATTATTTAATGGCCACAGTACAAATTTAGATATCTCACGTGGATTGGTAATTTTTAATGTCTCGACTTTGATGCACCTGGAAAAACGAATTTACCAATCTGCTTTTTTTCTTGTTTTATCATTTATTGAAGGAAAAATTGCAACTAATTTCTATAAAAACCAAAAAATTGTATTAATTGTCGATGAAGCACACCGTTTTATTGACGAATCCAATACAATTGCCCTTGATTTTTTATTCAAAATTGCAAAAACTATCCGGAAATACAACGGTTCTTTAATAATTACTACGCAAAATCCGGGTGATTTTGCAATTAGTGGTGAAGCTGCTAGAAAATCTGAGGCAATTATTGAAAACTGCCAATATGCTTTCTTTTTTAACCTAAAGAGCAATGATATTGAAAAAGTTGACAAACTTTTTTCTTCCTCAGGCGGACTTACTAATGAAGAGAAAAAATTTATTGCTCTTTCTCAAATTGGCGAATTTATTTTTTCTTCAAACCTAAATGACCGTTATATTTGCTCAGGTTATTTTAACAAAATGGAGAAAAAATTATTTTTTGATAAAGGAGATAAATCAAATAAGGAGGAAAATTAATGATAAAAAAATTACCATTTTTTTTAACTGCTGCGGTAATTCCGTTGCCTTTTTTATCAATTAGCTTTCAAAAAAATAATGATTATTTTGAAATTAATGAATTAGTAAATCCAGTTACAAAATCAGAATCTGCAAGTTTTACAGCAGTAATTAGAAATTTTGAAGTTGATAGAAATGCAAATTCAGTATATTTTGAGTGAATTAAGGATAAAAACTATAACAAAAGCAAGGAAGTTCGTAAACTAGAATCATACTGATTTGATAAACAAATAGCAAATAAAATTTATTTACCCGGTTCAAAACCCGAAATTAGCCAAGAAAAATATGCACTTGAATATTGCCCTAATTTAGAAAATTGTCGTAATTGACAATTTTATAGAGATGAAAAAAAATTTAGAAACTGAAAACAGGAAACAATTTTTAATCTTTATGGTGAATATGATAAGTCAATTTTTGATCGAATTTCCCTAATAGTTGCAGGAATTAGAAAAAGTACAAATATAAAATACGAATTTGATATATCAGAAAGTTTGAATAAAGACATAAAAGAAAAATTTAGTAGACTTGAAAAAAATTTTGGAGCTAATAATTTTCGAATTTCAAACATAGTTTATCGAATTGGTTTTGAAATAATGGAAAATGAAATAAAGGATTTTGCGATAAATTTTAAATTTAACTATCAATATCAAAAACCGGTTTTAAAATTAAATACTGAACTTAAAGAATATTTAGGTGGTCTAAGAAAAAAATTTGATAATGAAGTTCTTAATAATAACAAAATTATTTTACCTGTTAGTACTAATGATGAAAATGGTAATGGAATTCGGAATTTTTCTCTAAATCCAAAATCAGAAATACTTGGAGAGATTCAAAAAAAAACCGAAGAGTATTCAAAATTATTATTCAAAGATCAAAAAAAATATAATTCATCACTGAAATTTAATATCAAAAGTGATACAAAAATCGAATTTTTACTGCATTTCCAACACCCAGACGATAAAAATTACTATGATTTTAAACTAAAAGATAATGTAAATATTAATTTTTTAACAAATATAGTTGAAAATCAAGATAAATTTTGAGAAAGGCTAACAATAATTCCCGGAAAAATTTATGAACAAAAGGATTATACACCAAAAATTGATAAACCAATTGAAATATTAAAAGCAAAAAATAAGGAAAGAAAGCAAAATTTTGACTATATTTATGGTGGAAAATGGGAATATCATGATAAAATTAAATTAAATTTTTTTGCAGATGAAAAAGAAAATGAAATATTATATGTAAATGATAAGCCAATTGATGTCCTTGATCGTAATTTCAATTATGAACTTGAAGATCTAAGACTAGACCAAAAAGATAAAAAAAACGCAATAAATAAGTACAAAGTTGAAATAAAAAAATTTGAAAAAAGTGATAAAACACAGGATAATTCCAAAATAATAGCGGTCTATGAAATTGAATTTGTAATCAAAGCGGCCAATTCAATAATGGATATTAAGTGGTTTGCATGAGATCCACAAAATAATAAAGAACAACAAAAATTAATTGAACCTTATCTAAAAGATGCATCTGGAAATCTAGTATATGATCAATTAGGCCTTAAAATAAAAAACCCTAAATTTGACCCATTAATTGATAAGGAAACTGGCACTAAGAAGGAAATTCTTTGAGTTTCAACTGGCAATAATTTTGATTCCTTGCCAGAAAATAGTAATTTTGCCCAGCTTCCAAGTGAGGTTTCACGTTTAAAATCAGGTTTTAATGCAGATTTTGGCTTTATTGCTGAAGGAAGTGTTAGTGGAAAAGGAGCGAATATAACCTTAAATTCTGCAGTTGAAAATGAAAAAATTTCATCATATAGATATAAAATTAACCCTAATAATCACGAAAAATTTGAACTTTTAAGCAAAAAAGATCATAAATCAGAAAAATTTGATATTACAAATAGTACAAATAAATACTTTTCAAATTCAGGAATTTGACTTTTTAGTTCAAATTTTGAAAAGGGAACATCTTCATATAAAATAGTTGCGATTGGCGAGAACTCAAATTCCCAACTTTTTAGTCAAATTTTTCCAAATAAAGCAATTATTCCGTTTTGGGAATCAAAAGTAGGACAAATTTTATCACAAAATTTAATGCTGCAAAAAATGTCCTGAGATGATATTAAAAAATTATCTTATGAAAAAATCCTGCTTTATTGGCGTAATTTCATTGAGAATTTAGTTAAAAAACAAGCAATTAAAAAAATTAATGCTAAATTAGACTCAAGTAATTTAATAAAAAATCGGATCATTTCAGCGATTAAAAAGAAAAAAATAATAGGAAATTCACAAAATTCAAAATTTAAACTTGGAAAAAATAATACAATTTTAGAAATTAATCCGGAAATGCAGGCTGATTTATTAAAAATAATGATCCGTGATATTGATGAAATTGCTGGTAATGAGCTAAAAATTGAAAATATTATTGAGAATCAAGATGGAACTTTTAATTTTGAAATAAATATTATAAATAAAAATGAGAAAAAAAATGGATTATTAGGTAAAAATGATGGTAAATTCACTTTTAAAAATATAAATATTAGTGAAACAGACCAGTATGAAAATAAAACAAAAATTGACTTTAAACTTGACAAAATTAATCTGTTAAGTGGCGAAAAAAATACAAATAATTATGCCGAAATTATCAATTATTTTTATTCTCAAGAAAATGGTGATAAAGTTGATATAGTTCTTGAAGAAGAAGATAATAAGATTTTTGCGAATTTTAAGGTAAAAGATGAATTTAAGAACAATTTTTTTCTGCAAAAGCCATTTATTTTACTTAGAAAATTGCCAGAAACAAGTGAAATTATTGAAGAATGGCAGAATATCTTTGAAAAACTTGATATTAGCAGAATAAATTTAGCTGGAGTTTCTAATCCTGAAAAAGCAAAAAAATTCATTCTTGATGAAATTGAAAAAAGTTGAACTAAGGAAAAATATAAATTTAATGCTGATTTTATTATCATAAATTTCGATGAAATTGTTGAAAAAGTAGTTAAAAATATAGAAGAAAGTGAGCAGATTCCGCATAAAGTTTGGGATCTAGAACTAAAAATAAAGCCAGATTCTAATAAAAAATTTTATGGCGGAAAAACAATTAAATTAGTCAATATTGTCGGAAGCTTAACAAATCCAAAAATTCATAATTTAGGTCAAATACGTGCAACGCAATTTAGTTTTTCTGTTGCAAAAAATAGTCAAAATCTCGAAAACGCATTAAGGGATCATGTCTATAATCTACTTTTACCAGAAGAAATTGATGCTAAAAAATATCTTTATATTCAAAACTTAGCTCAAATTGCTAACAATTTTCGAGCTAATCCAAACTTAGATAAGGCCACATTGATTTTGGAACCTGGCACTTCACAAATTGGTGGAAAAAAAGAGCTCACTGTTTTTAATTCAGATTTTTCACCAAATTTAAATGCTTCAAATTTAGCTAAAGGCGATCAAACAAAAAATATTTTTCAGAAAAAAACAACCTGATATTGAATAATCCCACTTTTTATTTTTATGATTCTTGGCTTTGGCTTTCTTGGTTTTTGAGTTTATAATAAATTTATCGCTAAATTTAAACATTAAAATATTTAAAAATCAAGACTTGGTAACTAAAAATACTATAAAATAAAATGCTTTTTGCATTTTTAGTTGTCATTATCATCTATTAGTGAATTAAAAAAGATTACCTTGTTGGTAATATTTTTTAAATTTTTAACCAAAAAATAAAATTACTAAAAAAATTTAATTACTGGGCTGGTGTTGTGTAAGTATTTGCAAAAAGATTTAGTCTTGAAATCTTTCTGTTTGCTTTATTTTTATGAAAAACACCTTTTGATTTTGCTTTTGAAATTTCTGAATGAGCTTTTGCTATCAAATCTGATTTATTAGATGCATCAGTACTTATGGCAATTTTCGCTTTTTTGATCGCTGTTTTTACACGGGATTTAATTGCATTATTTTTTGCGCGAGCCTTCTGCATTTTTGTAATTGACTTAATTTTTGACTTAATATTTGCCATTCTTTTTTTTCCTTTTTCGGTTTTTTTTTTTTTTTTTTTTGAAAAACAAAATAATTTTAGTTAATATCTATTATATATTAAATTATACAATAAAATACTGTTTTTTAAAAAAACTAAAATGTTTATAAAATGTTCCTTTTTAATATTCTACCTTGAAAATCATTTTGCGGATTGTGCTGATTTTGCCAGTATATTTTGGTAAATGCGCATCTCCAGGCAGAAAAATTAAAAATTCACCTTTTAATGGTTTTATTAAATTACGAGTTGAATCTTTTGCATAAAAAGCAACATCATCCTTCTCAGAATAATCGCTAATTTTATTTATTAATTTCTCGGAAAAATCAAAAAAATATTGCTCTTCTTCATCAAGGACAATATGAACATCCGCATATCTTCTATGATATTCATAAAGCGCGTTTGTATCATCAAAACTTGTAACATCGACATTAATTACAAATATTTTATTACCATCAATTTGAGTTTTTCCCGGAGGAATTTCATTTAAATTATTTTCTTTTAAAAAAACAGCTAATTTAGCAAAATTTTTATTTAGAAATGAATATTTATCAAAATTTTCTAGTTTATCATATATCATTTTTGCCCAACTACTTATAAAATTATATTCTAAATTATACCAAAAAAAATAATTTTTACTTATTTTTTGCTAATTTAGTTTTTGCCTATATCCTTCAAACCAAATTCAGCAAGTAAATTTTGGTCAATTTCAGTTGGTGAATCAAGCAATAGGTCTAAACCTTTTGAATTCACCGGAAAAGCAATAACATCACGGATCGAATTCGTTTTTCTTAAAATCATAATGAGCCGATCAAGGCCAAAAGCGAAGCCACCATGGGGAGGAACGCCGTAATTAAATGCGCGTAACAGCGCTCCAAATTGAGTATGAATTTGGTCTTGATCAAGCCCGAGAATTGTAAAAACTTGCTTTTGTAATTCCGCATTGTGGATTCGAATTGACCCTGAGCCTAATTCAAACCCATTAAGAACAAGATCATAGGCCTGAGCTTGGACTTTTAAAGGATTTTTATGCAAAAATTGTTGACTTTCTAAAGTTGGGGCAGTAAAAGGATGGTGAGCTGAGGTAAGTTTGTTATTTATATCTAATTCAAAAAGTGGCCAGTTAATAATTCAGGCAAATTTAAATTGATCCTCGTTAATCAGTTTATATTTTTTTGCGACTAAATTTCTAAGTGCTCCAAGTGCCTGCGAAGCAATCTTATAATCAGCAGCAATTAGAAATAGTGTGCCAGTGTGGTAGTTATTTTGCAAAATTCAGTTCTCAATTTTAGTTTTTATTAAGAGTTTTTCACTAGTTTTAAAGGAAAAATAAGTAATTTTTCCCTCAAAAATATGCAGGTATAAAAGTGTTTTTGCATTATTTTGTTGAATTTTTTCGACAAAAATTCGATATTCTGGTTTTGTAATTAAAACTTTTTCAAGGAAAAGTCCGCGAACTTTTCCTTGAAAAAGCAAGTCTATATCATTAAGAAAGTCTAAATCAAATAATTTAGTCTCAAAACGGAGATCAGGTTTGTCAGTTCCATAGTTCTTAATTGCTTCAAAATAAGTAAGTTTTGGGAAATCTATTGCTAAATTGGGAAAAATTTTTGTTCATAAATCACGTATTAGTGCTTCAATTTCCTCTGAAATTTTTTCAAAAGTGGGAAATCCAAATTCTAAATCAAGCTGTAAAAATTCAAATTGACGATCTTTTCTGAGATCTTCATCACGAAAAACACGAGCAAACTGGAAGTATTTTTCAAAAGCAGAAACCATTAAAAGCTGTTTATAAATTTGTGGTGATTGCGGAAGTGCGAAAAATTTGCCTTTTTGCCGTGTTGGAACTAAAAATGATCTAGCACCTTCTGGTGTTGATTTAGAAAGAATTGGAGTTTCAATTTCAATAAAGTTGTTTTTATATAAAAAACAACGAATATAATGGAAAATTTTATAACGAAATGTTAAATTTTCCTTCATTATTTGGCGTCGTAGATCCAAATAACGAAATTGAAGTCGTAAATCCTCGCTTACTTCTAGCTGATCGCTAATTTCAAAAGGAATCTGATCCGCTAATGAAATTGTCTCTAAATTATCAACTAGAATCTCAAGATCACCGTTATGAATTTTGGTATTTGGATTTATCCGCTGAGTAAGAATTCCTTGAACTTTGACAACAGATTCCTTGGTGAATCGATCAACTTTTGAATTTTGAGTTACAACAGCTTGAAAAATTCCTTGATAATCACGGATTATCACGAAACTTTTGCCTTTAATTTTCCTAATATTTTGTACTCAACCTTGAATTGTAACTGTTTTTCCGAGATCAGATTTGGATAAAGTTTTCGAATTATGCATTTTCACTCGCTTTGATAATTGAATTTAGATATTCAAAATTAATTTCAGTATATAAAATTTGTTCATTCTTTCCAGTTTGCAAATTTTTTAGAGAAATATAATTTTTTGCTTGATTTTTTTCAAAGAAAAAAACAAATTTAGCTCCAGATTTTTTGGCTAATTGAAAACCTTTACTTACTGAAAATGGTGTTTTATTTAAATCGACTAAAAAATTTTCTTTTCGTAATATTTTTGCTAATTTAAAATTTAGCAAAATTTCTTTATCGGTAAAACTTAATAAAAAAAAGTCAAGATTTTGCTCTTTTATGTTCTTTTTTGATTTTAGAATCTCAATTAAGCGTTCAATTCCAAAGGCCATTCCAATACTTTTAAAATTATTAAGCCCAAATTTTGTCGGCAAATTATTATAACAACCCCCTCCTACAAGCGCTAATTTTGTCCCAAGTGTTTGTGAAGTATCAATAAATTCAAAAACAAAATCATCATAATAATCAAGACCACGGACTAAATTATAATCAACTTTATAGCTGATTTTAAATTCTTCCAGAATTGAAGTTATTCTATTAAAAATATTTTTATCTTCCATTGTTCAAAAAGTATTTATTTTAGGAGCTAATTTGACAAATTCTTTTTCCTGTTCAATTTTATCATCAAGAATCCGTAGTGGATTTTTCTTAATCCGTATTTTTGAAATTGGCTCAAGTTTATCACTGAATTTTTCAAAATATTGGGCCAAATTTTTTTCATAAATATTCCTTGTTGTTAGATTCGAAAGGAAATTAATTTTAAGTTCATATTCATTTATCCCAAGGTCTTTAAAAATCGATTTAATTAAAAGAATAATTTCAAGAATTTGGAATTCCAGTGAATCTTTTTTATAATTAATAATTTCAAATCCGGCTTGATAAAACTGACGAAATCGACCTTTTTGAGGGTTTTCATAGCGAAACATTGGGCCAAAATAGAAAAATTTCTTTTCTGTTTGGAATAATTTATGCTGGGCTACCGAGCGCATAATTGGGGCTGTACCTTCAGGTCTTAGTGCCAATTCACGTCCTGATTTATCAAAAAATTTATATAATTCTTTACTTACAATATCTGCGATTTGATTTGTTGTTAGAAAAATATTTGCATATTCAAAAATTGGTGTTTCAATATAAGAAAAATTAAATTTTTTTGCCTGATTAAAAAAAACTTTACGAACATCAATGAAAATTTTAGCACCTTGGCCAAAGAAATCATAGGTTCCTTTTGGGCATAAAT
The DNA here is from genome assembly GCF_000008205.1 of Mesomycoplasma hyopneumoniae J. Lineage (NCBI taxonomy): Bacteria > Bacillati > Mycoplasmatota > Mycoplasmoidales > Metamycoplasmataceae > Mesomycoplasma > Mesomycoplasma hyopneumoniae. Next base: position 276,931 of record NC_007295.1, on the reverse strand, counting down.
TTAACTTTTTTTTCACTTTTTACCTTTTTTTAAGTTATCAAATAAAATATTAGAAAAAAATCAACATTTTTGATTTTCCCCACAATAGAAAAAGTTGATTTATATTATTTTTCATAATCATTAATATTTGCGAAAGTTTGTTCATAAATTTTTTGGACATTTCAGTATTTTTTATTGATTCTCATCTCTTTTTTACGATTACGGTATGATTCAAGAATAATCCAAATGCGGGTTGCGATAAATAAGGAGGAATATGTTCCAATTATCACACCAATTAACATCGTCAGGCTAAAGACAATATCAATTGATTCATAAAAAATCATTAAAACAACAATTGTTAAAATGGTTGTCAAGGATGTATATACCGACCTTTTTGCTGTTTCTCTAATTGCTTGTAAGGAAATTTCTTTAATTTTATCAAATTTATAAACATTTTCATGATTTATTTCTGAAAATCTTGCTTTTACTCTATCAAAAACCACGATTGTATCATTTACTGTATAACCAATTAAAGTAAGAATTGCAACAACTAAATTCTGCGATATTTCGATCCGTGTAATAATAATTGCTAGCAAAACCATTAAAACATTAAAAAGAAGTGAGAAAATTATTGCAAGCGAAAAAGTCCATTTAAACCTAATTAGCGTAAAAATAGTTACAAAAATAAGTGCGATTCCAACTGAAAGAATTGCATTGAAAATTAATTTTTGAGCTTCTTCATTCGAAATTGAATAATTTGTCATTCGAATATTAGAAAAATTATTCTGGATTGCCGTATTTAATGAGGCAATTTTTGTTGCTAGATCAAGTTTTGTTTTAATTTCAAGATTAAAAATATTTCCATTTTCATTTAATGGATTAAGCAAAATTGTTGAATTTGACTTGTTTATATTTTGTGAATCAAGAAAACTAATTATTTTTTCGGCTTTTTCCTTTGTAATTAAATCATAACTTGAATTTGAGCTTTCAATTAAAAAGTTAGTTCCGCCACTAAAATCAATTGCTAAATTAAATCCTGAACCAAATGATCTATAAATTCCGGCAAAAACTGCAAAAACTATTATTGAACCTAAAAACAAAATAAGCGGCAATCATCTCGTATATTTATAAATTTTTTCATAATCAATTTGTGAATAAATTGAATTATAACCGCGTTGATATTTTCTAAGATAATATTTTTTGATACCTAATAGTCAAAGTTTTTTTTCATTATTTTGGAAAAAGTTTGCCTTAAGAATAAAGCTGGTAAAAAATTTTGTAAAGCCGATTGTTACTATTAAAGTGAAAATAATTGAAAAAATCAAAGTAATCGAGAAACTTTTAACATTTTTAGTACCAAAAAAGAACAGAACAAGTGCTGCAATTAGTGTTGTAATATTTGAATCAAGAATTGCATTAAAAGACAATCGATTAGCTTGATAATTTGCTTTTAAAACAGAATTTCCTGAATAAATTCGGGATTTAAATACCTCAAAACTAATAACATTTGCATCAATATTCATTCCAATTCCCACAACTAAGGCTGAAATTGTAATCGGCGAATATTCACCTCTGACAATTGTGAAAAAAAGTAATGTTAGAAATACATATAATGAAAGCGAAATTGTTGCAAGCGCACCTAAAAGCCCGTAATTTATTAACAAAAATAAAGAAATTATTGCAATTGCAAGCCCAATTGCAATTCAACCCGCAATAAAAACTGAATCTGATTTTGTTTTGCTAACAAAAGATGCTGATAAAAAATCTAGTTTATAATCAGCTGTTCCATAATTTATATCAAGGGCCAATTGTTTTGCTTCTTGAGGGGTAAATCTTCCAGTAATTACAAAGGATTTTCCATTTAGCGCTTGGGAAACGGTTGCATCGGAAATCAAATATTTTTTCGCATCAAATTGATATTTTTTAAGTTCTGGTTGTAAAATTTTATTGCCCTGAAGAAATTCAGGGGTAGTTTTCTCGCCAACATGGACAAAATTATAAATATTTTCGCCGGATTTTGCTCATTGGGCAGGGAATTTTTCTTTTGCAATCTTTTTTAATTCAACAATATTTGATCAAATCAAAATTCGATTCTTACCATGACCTAATTTTGAAATATACTCTGTTGCTTTTGATCACTCAAGTTGAGCTTTTTTATCTTTTAGCTCAATTAATACTTGATTATTTGCCGGATTTTGTGGATTTGGTTGTGAAATTGCAGAACCTGGAGCAAAAGGAACAATCCAATTTGTTTCGTTTCCCTGGTCTAATTTAAGGTTTTTATCAAATTTTCCTTCAAAAAAAAGTGGATTTGTATCAACATCAGTAATGGTTAAAACTGGTTTATTAACAATTTCTTGAATAAAAGTGTCTAATTCACGATTATTAGAAATTTTATTACGGGAAATTCTAATCCGACCTTCGCCTTCAGTGAAAACGCTTGTCCCACTAAGATTAGCTCCTCCAGTTAGGCGTTGAAAAATTGCTGCATCAGCTTCTTTTACAACTTTAGATGATGGAATTTTTCCATCTAAAGTTTTAACTTGAACTAAAACTTCAGCCCCACCACCATATTCAATTGAACGATTAATATTTTTAGAAATATAAAAATTTGAAACCAAAAAAATCCCACTTCCAAGAAGCGCAAAAGTCAAAAAAGCAAGAAAAAAGCGCTTTCAACTATTAAGCGAAAACAACTTAGCAAAAAAAGTACCTAATTTCATGCTTTTCCTTTCTCGAGTTTACAATTATATCATATTTTAATAATATGAATAAGTATTTTTATGGTTTTTTTGACGAAAAGGTTAGAAGAAAGCTAATTAACAAAAATATTATCAAATTTTTCAAAATTTTCAAGCTTTTCTTATAAATTTTTTAATATAAATTAGTTAGAATTTTAATTAGTGAAAAAAATTATGAAATCCGAAAAACTTATTAAAAAATTCCTTCCATATTTCTTTAAAGTTTGACCATTTTTTGGATGTTTTTAAAAAATAATTGGGTATATTTTAATATTTTTTTAATGATTTAATAATTTAATATGTTTTTTATATTATTGTGCAAAAATATATTTAAATATAATAAAATTACCATAAAAGCGTGACTAAAGATGAATTTTACTATTTTTGATTAAAAAGAAATACTAAAAATGAAAAAACACTATAAATTAAAGGCTAATTTTAAAATTAAAAATTCATAAAAATTAACTAATATGATAAAATAATATTATTTTAAAGTAGTTTTATATGTTATGCTAGAAGATAAGAATAGCCGAATAATCAAAGAAATTTTAATGAAATATTCTATGAATATAAGCCGGTATCGGTGACAGGATCAAAAGTTTTTAACTAAGAAATTAGATAAAATATACTTTGTTTTAAAAATTTTTTGGACTATTTTTTTCTCATTAACTTGTGTTTTTTTAACAATTACTTTGATTATTATGCTGGGTTCCCTAAAATCTTATATACAAACAAAACGAATAAATCCTGATATTTTGCCGTTATTATACACCGGTGTTGCTTGTTTTATTACATTTTTCATTTTTGGATTTACTAGTATTATTTTTTGCCGATTAAATCCAGAAAAAAAATTTGTTCTAGATTTTAATAAGTGAATAATGAAAAAAATGATTTTTGAAATGGATTTTCAATTTGAAAGTATAAAAAAAATTGAGTTTGCCCCGACTAACGAAGATATTAAATTAATAAAAGAGTTTTTATTAAATCCTAATTTAGAAACAGCCGAGAATTTAAAGGAAAAAGATGAAAGCAAAATAGATTTTATTTTTGATGCAGTTACTCTTGAGTCACATTTTAAGATAACCACAACAAAAAATTTAGTTTTTTATCTAAAATACGCGCGAATAGTTACTAATTTCCAAAATTATGAAAATGAAAATTTTTTAATTATTGACTCAAAATTTATCAATGGTGAAAATAAAAAACTTTTAGAACAAGTAAAATTTAAGTTTTTAAAGGAAAAACAGGAAAAATTCTATTTTTTAAATCCGAATAGACCTTTAAATATTTTTAAAGTTTTGGTTGAAAAGTCCACTTTTTCAAATATAATTAAAGTATTAAAACTTGAAATTGACAAGAAATTTTATCAGCTTGATCAATTAGCAAAAATTATAAATAATGAGGTGATTCATGAAGAAAATTCTATTTAATTTAGGTGATTTATCTCAACTTCCAGGGATTTTTGTCCCTGTCTATCAAGTTAGAAATATGGATATTTATCAAAGTAGAAATCCTCTGATAATTTCAAAACCAATTGATACTACACCGCCTATTAAAATTTTGGCTGATAACATTGAAAGTATTTCTATGTTAGAAAGATTTGATAAAAATTTTACAAAAATGCAAGAATTAATAGAAGATGTAGATTTTTCAAAATTTAGTGAAGTAGAAGAATATTTAAATTTTAACCTGGATAATTTTAATGATATTGAACAAAGAATAAGATTTAAAAAAGAATTTTATGAGAACTTAGAAGCGATAAAGTCAAAAAGAATAACATCAACAGATGCTCTTAATTTATATTTTCAGCATTCAAATTTACCACTTGTTAATACTCAAACACCAGAAATTCAAGAAAACAATTATGAAAACGATTTAATAAAAGAGGAAATGAATAGAAGCAAACCAAAAAGCCAAAAAAATTCTAATAATCTATCTGAAAAGAGCAATACTGCTAAAAAATTAACAAAAAATGAAGAAAAAAAATAATTGATGCAATACTAAATGATTCAGAGTGGGAAGAAAAATTTTTAAAATTACAAAATGAAACAAAGGAATCAAAGAAGCAATTTGAGAAATTTTTAGGTAAATATCAAAGATTTTATAATGCAACAAAAGGGCTAAATATAACATCTGCAGTTTTAGCGGGGACAGCTTGAGCACTTGTTGCAACTTATACAGGTTTGGCTTTTTGAACTTTTGGAGCAACCGCTCCGCTTGCCGCAGCTGCTTCGATACAAGCATCAATAATGACATATTTTGTATGAGAATCTTTTAAAATCCAGAAAGAAATGGATGAAGATTGAGAAAAAATAAATCAATTTAAAAACTCCTCTGAATATGAAAGAATCATAAAATTTTCGGGAATGTCATTTTATGAATTTAAGGATCAATTAAGAGAAGAAATTACAGAGCGTGGTATGGATTTAGGTTTTTATTATAATATTGCAAATCTTTCTACAGCAACAAATCCAATACGAATATTAATCAAACAACAAATAGAAAAAATAATGGAAAAAACAATCATAAAAATTATTGGCAGAAAAATAAGCGATGAAATTACAAAAGAAACAATTGCTAAATTATTAATAAAAAAAACTATATTTCTAAAATGGATTAAGAATGCCTATAAAATAATAAAACAACTTACAATTAAAACCGCGGCAAAACGCGGACTTTTAATGAGTGTTGGTTATGTAAATCCGATAAGTGCAGCGCTAAATATTCTCGATACTTTAAACTCAATTGTCTCGGTTGTAACTACAATGGTAATTTCAGCAGAACTTCAAGAAAGCAAATAAAAAATGCAAAAAAAAGAAATTGAGAAATGAGTTCTTTTTTTTAATTGAAAAATCAGGAAAAATAAGTCAATTTTTTTGATTTTTTCGCTGTTTTTTCTTGTATTTTTTATCTTGCTAACCTCAATTTTATTATTAGAATTTGATATAAAACCTTTTATTAAAAAAAATTCAAAATTTATCAAAAATGTTAATGATAGATTATTGGTAATTAATACATTTTTGATATTTTTGCTTGTTTTTTGTATAATTTTACTAGTTTTACTTATCTGATTTGGATTGGAAAGCAAAAAAAAGTATCGACAAAATCATCTTTTTTTAAAAGGCTTATCTCTCCATTTTGAAACCGAATTTATTAAAACTAATTTTCTAATTGAAAATAAATTCTGAATTGAATTTCGAGATTTTAAGGAAGAAAACGGGGAAAAAATCTCAAAATTTGACCAATTTTATAATAACACGATTATATTCAGTAAATTTTTTTTAAATAAAATGTCAAATTTTATTTCTAAATACAAATACAATTTATTAGAAATTGATATTTTTGCCAATGATTTTAAATTACGGGATTACAAGTTAAATTATTTTGAGGAAGTAAAAAAAATCCATAATAATTTATTTGTTTTATCTACTTTATCTTATATTTTTTTAACACTTTTTTGATCAGCGGCTACTGTTACTATTTTTAAAATGGGTTTTCAATTTTCATTTTTCAAAAATATCAGAAATGATTATGATATATTGATTGAATATGCCGGAATTGGCACTTTAATTATCACTTGAACACTACTTTCTTTTGCCGCAGTTCCCTTCTGATTTCTTCGTTTTAATTACCTAAGGGAATATTTTATTATTTTTTATAAGGTTTTTGCTATCGGTTTTGCTGAATTTGAGAAAGTTGATAATTTTGAAGAAAATGAAGAATTTAAAAATAGTTTATATCTTGCAATCAAAAAAGGAGAAGGAATTATAAGACCATTTGATCTTGACAGGGATATTAGTAATTGATCAACGGGCTGAGGAATATTTTCAAGATCGATGGCAAAATTCTGATTTTGGAAATAAATCAAATTTTTTCTTAAATTTTAATTAAAATTAAAGAAAAAATTTGGATAAAATATAAAAAAAATTAGAAGTATTTAACTTCTAATTTTTTGTTATTTTTATTTTTTTAATTATTTAATTTCAAGCCAGTCTGGATAATTTATTTCCTTAATTTGCTTATCTTGAAATGATTCTTGTGCTTTTTTAAGTGCAATTATATTTACTAATGCCTCATCTAGTTGCGTTTTATCATAATTTTTTTCAATGATTTTATTGACAAAATCATTTAGTTCAGCAATATAAGCATCCTTAAAACGGGAGTTAAAATTCCGGTGGTAATTATGAACTGCGCCAGCAGAATTTAGACTAATTACGTTATTTTTTGCATCAATTAGGCCAATATTTAGATGGCCAGTTGTTCCAATTAGTTCCGCTTGGGCTTGATAACCTTGAGGGCCAATCCGGCTTGCTGTCATTATTCCAATTGATCCATTATGAAATTCAAACATGGCCGCAACCACATCGCCATCATTTCAAGTGCGAAATTCTTGATATTTATAAGCATCACCAAGTGATCAAACTCGTTTTGGATAAGAATTTAAATACCAAATCATCAAATCAAGATCATGAGCGCCTACATCAATAAATTGACCACCAGAGGTTGGTCCAAAATAAAACATATTTTTAATATCTTTTTCTGGATCTTGGGAAAGAGTTCTTACATAAAAAACTTTACCGATCTGATTTTGGTCTACTAATTGTTTTGCATAGTGAAAATCTTTATCATAACGACGCATAAAGCCGATTTGAATTACTTGATTTTGATAGTTTTTTGCTAATTTTACTAAATTATAAATTTCTTCAAGATTTGTTCCTAATGGTTTTTCGCAAAAAACATGTTTTTTTGCTCTAAGGGCATCAAGAATATTCTGGGGATGATAAGGGGTAGGACTTACAATAATAACAGCATCAATTTCTTGATTTTCAAGCATTTTTTCATAAGAATTATACCAAAAAGGAATATTTCATAATTTAGCATAATTTTTTGCTGTCTCATCAAGGGAACAAAGTGCGATTAATTCAGCATTTTGGATTTTATCTAAAAGGTTTTCAGCATGGCTTAGACCCATTCGTCCTAGTCCTAAAACACCGACTTTAATTTTTGCTTTTTTCATAAATTATCCTTGTTTTTATAGATTAATTTACCTTTTGGAGTATCCCATTTTCATCGGCTTGAAGTTTTTCGCCTTTTCCATCTGGTCCTTTCCAGAAAAGTTTTGTTCCTACTTTAAAATAATATCCTTGCTCAACTTGATCATCAGGATTTTTATCTTTATCAAGCTGAGGAAATTGTGAATAAAAATCAGAATATTTACTTGTTTTTCATTGATCTTTAAGAATTTTTTCTGCAATTATTAAAGAAAGTCTTCCTAAAAGATCAGTATCTTGTTCAACAGTTGCTGATAATTTATTATTTAATACCGCTTTTTGAGCATCATTTGTATAATCAACTCCGGTAATATAAACTTTTCCTGAACCTGGAAGGAATTTATCTCCACCTCCTAATGGAATCTGGGCACTTTCAAGGGCAGAAATTGAACCTAAGGCAGCTTCATCATTAGTCCCAAAAACCAAAAGTGGCCTTTTTTGAGCATCTTGGAATACTTGCGTTGCATCATTTGCAACTCTTTGATTTGCTAGATCGCGATTATCATCAGCTTGTCTTCCGATGTAAGTTTTTCCATTTGCATTTTCTTTTCCATATTTTCCATAGGAAAAAAGGTTGTATTTTATTGCTTGATTATTTAGATTTTTAACTGTTTCAATAAACCCTTGTGCCCGGGATTCACCTGATTCAGTTCCGGGAATTCCATAGACTGAATAAGTAAGTGAATCTTGAGGAAGTCCAATTTTTTGGGCCATAAACTGGGCAAGAATTACTCCTGCTTGTTTATTATCAGAAGCAATATTGGCTTCAACTTTAATTTTTGCTTCTAAGGCTTTTGGCGAATTTAGTAAATGATCAGTGGCAATTACCGGAATTCCAGCTTGATTTAATTTTTTAACAGCTGAGATTCCTGAATCTTCATTAACATCGTTAAAAATTACAACTTTTTGTTGTTTTGCAATAATATTTGAAATATTTCTTGCTTCTTTATCCGAGTCATTTTCAGAGTCATAGACTTCATAGTCAACTCCTAATTCTTTTGCTGCTGTTTCAATCCCTTTTTCAACATTTTGGAAAAAAGGATTATTTCTTGTTGAAAAAACAACAGCAACTGGGGCAACTTTGGCAGTTGTATTCGACCTTGAAGCTATCCCAAAAGCGGTTCCAAAATAAATTGCAATCGCAGCGATAAGCCCAAGTACTCAATATAATGTTCTAATAAATAATTTGGACATAAAAGTTTTAAATTTTTCCTTTCTAAATTTTTACTAAAACTTTGTAATAAAGTTTGGATAATCTTTCATTGATATGATATTTTTGATCAAAAAGAATTGCAAGGACAATAATAATTCCTTTTGCGACTAACTGGAAGTTAGAGTCTAATTGGAAAAATGAGAAGGTATTTAATAATAAAGCCATTGCAAACCATCCAATAATCGTTTTTCCAACCCCTCCTTTTCCACCAGTAAGAGCTGTTCCCCCTAAAACAACGGCGGTTACAGTATCAAGTTCAAAACCATAACCGGTATTAGGAGATACCGAAGTTGTCCCAGATGAGATTGAAAGGGCACCTAAAATCGCAAAGATTCCGGAAAACATATAAACTAAAATTAAAATTTTATTATTTTTAATCCCTGAAAATGTAGCTGCAACTGGATTATCACCAACAGCATAGACATATCTTCCAAATTTTGAAAACTTAATAAAAAAGATTAAAACTGCAACGGTGATAATAAATACAAGAACCAAAACCGAGAAATTAGAGCCTAAATTATAGTTAAAAAAGTTAAAAATTGGATCTTGAGCATTAGTGATCGGTGTCCCTTTTAATAAAATCGCAATTGCCCCTCGAAGTGATAAAAGTCCGGCAAGAGTGACAATAAAAGGTGGAATTTTAAATTTTGAGATCAAAATTCCATTTAAAATTCCTATTGCAGCTAAAATAATGATCAAAATAAATAAGACAGCAACAAAATGAAGTCCTAATTTAACTGTTAAAAGCAGGTAAATCGTGGCGCCAAAACCAATTAGAGACCCAACTGAAAGATCAATTCCACCAGTTAGAATCACTAAAGTTTGACCTAAGGCGATAAATCCAATAAAAATATTATTTTTTAAAATCGCAACAAATCAGTTATAAGAACTAAAAAAATTAACATTTAAAGCTCCGGTAATAAAGGCGATAATTAAAAACAAAATTAATAATTTTGTATTATTTAAGGATTTTTTGGCTCTTTCAACATTGTTAATGAACCGATCTTGTTCTCTGAATTTTAAAAAGTTTCAGATTTTTGTAGCCATTCTCATTTTTGGATGAACCATTTGTGCTTGTTTTTGCAGCATTTTTACTTCTTTTAGATAGGATAATTCAATATTTTTCTTCTGATCTAAAAAAGTATTTTTTCCAATTTTTCGTAGAGAAAAATCAGTTTCTAAAGTTTCTAATTTTGCTTTTGTATGACGATTAAGAACTCTTAGATCTTGGGCAAGTTTTTCTTGTCTTGAGCTAAAAAAACTTGGATCGGTTTCACCAATTTGCTGAAATTGTTTGCTTATTTTATTGATTTGATTCTTGGAATCTTGATGAATATAATCCATAAAATTTTTATGGAGAGCTTCTTTTTTAGCGATCTCTTTTTCGTATTTAACTCGCTGTTTTTCTAAAAATTCATCCGCTTTACGTTTTTTAGCTTCGGCCTTAGTTTTAATTTCTTTAATTTGTTGATCAATCTGCTTTTGTAGATGAATTTTTTGGGATTCAAAACTTGCTTGATCGAGAGCTAAATTTAGATATTGATTCTCAAGATTTTCTAAGGCTTTTTGAGCAAGTCTAATTTGTTTTTGGGCTTTTTTTTCAATAAAATCCTTTCGATCATCAGTTGAGACTTTAAGGTTAAAAAAATCATCATGTCAAGCATAAATTGCTGTATCTAATTTTTCTTGGTTAAATTCGATTCTTTTTTTATAATAGCTTCTTATCTCGGCAATTTTTGCTTCCCGGGAGAAAAAATCAAGTGAATCGACAAACTCAAAATGATGTTCTTTTTTCAATTTGCTACAGACTTTTACCATCTAATTTCCTTTCTATAAATTAAGTGAATATTTCATTATATTTTGATCGGTAATTTGCGGGCCAACTAATTCACTTGTAATTCTGCCTTCATACATTGTAATTACCCGATCAGCGATTCCGATAACCTCTTGCATATCCGAAGAAATTATCATAATTGTTTTATTTTCTTGTTTTAATTGGTGAATTAAATTATAAATTTCCTTTCTTGCGCCAACATCGACTCCGCGAGTTGGTTCATCGAGGATGAAAACTTGCGGTTGGGTTGCAAGCCCTTTTGCAAGTGAAACTTTTTGTTGATTTCCACCTGATAAAGAAGTTAATGGCGTATCTTGTGAAGTTGTTTTGATCTTTAATTGTTTAATATAATGATTTGTAGTTTTAGTTATTTTTGCTTTTGAGACAAAAGGAAGGAAAGAAAAAATCTGATTTGAGCCAAGAGAAGAAATTGTGATATTAAAATTAATTGGTAAATTAACATTTAGACCAATTTGTTTCCTATTTTCAGAAAGATAATAAATTCCATGATCAAGACTGTCCTTAATATTTTTTGGGCGAAATTCTTGACCATTTAGTTCAATATGACCATTTAAATAAGGCATATCGCCAATTAAAGTTCTAGCTAATTCAGTTCGACCTGAACTTACAAGGCCATAAAAAACTAAAATTTCACCTGGTTTGATTTCAAAACTGATATTAGAAACTTTATCATTTGATAAATTTCTAACTAAAAACGATGGTTTTTTACTTCTAACCGGCGTTTTTTCGGGATAGCGCTGCTCGATATCAAAACCGACCATTAAAGAAATAATCTCATCTTCGTTTTTAAATTCATTTATTGGCTTACTTTCAATATACATTCCGTTTCGAATCACAGTGATAAATTCACAAGTTTTCTTAATTTCTTCCATTCTATGGGTAATTCAGACGATTGCAATTCCTTGTTTTTTAAGTTTTTCAACAAGCAGATAAAGTTTTTGGGTATCTTTTTCGGTTAGAACCGAAGTCGGTTCATCAAAAATGATAATTTCCGGTTTTTGGGATAAAGCTTTGGCGATTTCGATAAATTGCTTTTGTGAGATCGAAAGCGAAGAAACAAGTGCTTTTGGACTAAATTCAGCCCCTAAAGTATCTAAAAGTTTTTTTGCTTCTTCATCTTGTTTTTTATAATCTAAAAGTCCAAAGGAATTCCGAAATTCCCGTCCCAGGAAAATGTTCTGGGAAACACTTAGGCTTTCAACTAAATTTTGCTCTTGGTGAATAATGGCAATTCCTTGTTTTTGGGAATTAATTACCCCGGAAAATTCAACTTTTTGATTGCAAATATTATCACTACAAAAGTTCATTTTCCCTGAATCAGGTTGATAAACCCCACTTAAAACTTTCATCAGACTTGATTTTCCCGCCCCATTTTCGCCAATTAGGGCGACTGCTGCGCCTTTATAAAGTTCTAAATTCATATTTTTTAGAACTTTAACAGGGCCAAAACTTAAATTGATTTTCTCAAGTTTAAAAAATAATGGATGTTTTTGGATAGAATTCAATATTTACCTCCCTATCATGAAATTAGTGATCTTAGATAATCCATTGCTTTTTTGGCATATTCAAGTGGATTTGCTTTTCGCGGGTCTTGTTCGGCTTCAACAATTAGCCAGCCTTGATAGTTATTTTTGGCTAAAAGCTCGAAAAATAAAGGATAATTTTTAATATCACCATCGCCTGGAACAGTGAAAATTCCTTGTTTTACTCCTTCAAGAAAACTTAAATTTTTCGTTTTTAGTTCATTAATTTTTTCTTTTCTTATATCTTTTAGATGAATATGTCTTATTCGGGAGATTAATCTTTTAAGACAAAAAACAATATCTTCGCCAGCATGAGCAAAATGACCAGTATCAAAAATCAGACTGACAAATTCAGGGTCAGTTAGTTCAAGAATTTTTTCTGTTTCTTTAAGAGACTGAATTCCTGTTCCCATATGATGGTGATAAACTAGCTCAATTCCGTGCTGTTTTGATCATTTACCAAATTTATTAAGACCCTGGGCAAGATTTTCAAATTCTTGATTTGTAAAATAAGGTTTATCTTTAAAAAGTGGTTTATTTTGACCTTGAATTGAATAAGTTTGCTCGCTAAAAACAACAACTTTCGCTCCTAAGGCCTTTAAAAATAAGCAATGTTTTTGAAAATCTTGAAAATTTTTCTCAAAATCTGATATAATATATCCACTAAATCAAGCAGAAGCGATTTCAAGATTATATTTTTTTAGTTCCCTGAGTAAAATTTTTTCATCTTTTGGGAATTTATTGCCAATTTCGGTGCCCTGATAACCGGCTTCTGCCATCTCTGAAATTGCCTGATCAAAAGAAATATCACCTCCTAATTCAGGCATATCATCATTTGTTCATAAAATTGGAGCGACACCGACTTTAACATTTTTTAGTTTTCAGATTTTATTCATTAGTTAAAATTGTTATTCTCCTTAAGGATTTTTTCATTTTCTTTGGCAAGTTCTTCAATTTCTTTATTTTTAGATACAAGTGAAAGGCCGGTTTGTCAGAAAGATTCAAAGCCAGGAGTCATTGATTTAGGATAAACTTTGATCTCAATTAACATTGGTTTTTTCGTTCTTTTTGACTGTTTTAGGGCCATAATAAATTCCTGTTCTGACCTGGCAAAAACAGATCTAAATCCATAACCTTTTGCAATTGTGGCAAATTCGGTAATCACTAGAGAACCATATTCATTTAGATTTTTCTGTGATCTTGTATAAAATTCAGTCTCAAAAGATCTAATATTTGATCCAACTTGCAAATTATTAATACATCCAAAACCGGAATTATCAAAGAGGATAATCACAACTGGAATTTGCTCCTGAATTGCCGTAAGCATTTCGCTATGAAGCATCAGAAAAGATCCATCGCCAACAAGGGCATAAGTTGGTTTAAAACCAAGGGCAATTGATGAACCAATTGCTGCTTGAATCTCGTGTCCCATGCAAGAATAGCCATATTCAACATTATAAGATCCAAATTCATCTGTCTCTCAAAGTCTTTGGAGATCCCCAGGAAGTGAACCCGCTGCAGCGGTAATTGAAGCTTTAGGATCAATATATTTCCTGATTAGATACAAAGCGCGACTTTGGCTAAAAATATGAATATCTTTTTGGTAATGCTCCTTAATTGCTAAGGCGAATTTTTCAGGTGAGTTTTGATTTTTATCAAGGACAAGCGCTTTGTTTTCAAGTGGTTTTTCAAGTTCATAGATCTTTTTAAGATAGTCTTCTCATTGGGTTTTTGCCTTTAAAAGTTCTTTATTTTCTTTGATCTTTTTAATATATCCAAATTCTTGTGTATTTCTAAGTAAGTAATTTAGACTTTCAAGGGCAACTTTAAGGTCGGCAATAATTGCTAGTCCATTCATTTTCCGGGCATCAAAAGATTTAATATTAATATTAACAAATTTGGCTTCTTTAGCAAATTGGGTTTTTGAGCCGGTAGTAAAATCAGAATATTTTGTTCCTAGACCAATGATTAAATCGGCTTTTTTAGCATATAAATTAGCAATAAGAGTTCCTGTTACACCAATTCCGCCTAAATTTTGCTTTAAAGATGAAGGAATTGAACTTTTTCCGGCCTGGGTCAAACTAAAAGGAATTTTTGTTTTTCTTAGAAATTCAAGAAGTTGACTACTTGCCTGGGAATAACGAATACCGCCACCGATGATCACCAAAGGTTGCTGGGCATTTTTGATTAGATCAACTAATTTTTCTATATCTTTGCGATCAGCTTTTATCCTTTTGATTTCATAGACTCTTTTCTCAAAAAATCATTCAGGGAAATCATAGACTTCGGCTTGAACATCTTGTGGAAGGCAAATTGTTACTGTTCCGGTATTTGCAGGATCAGTGAGAATATCAAAAGCATGAATTAGCGAATTAATAATTTGTTCAGGACGATTAATTCGATCTCAGAATTTCGAAAAAGGTTTAAAAGCATCATTTGTAGTGATATTTAAATCATGGATTTGTTCGATCTGTTGAAGCACAGGATCGGGTCTTCTTGAGGCAAAAGTATCGCCTGGAAAAAGTAATAATGGAAGATTATTAGCAGTTGCAGTTCCGGCTGCTGTTAACATATTTGCAGCGCCTGGACCAACTGAGGAGGTACAAGCAATAATTTGTCTGCGATGTTTTTGCTTTGTAAAACCAAGGGCAAGATGAGCCATTCCTTGTTCATTTTTGCCCTGAATTAATTTTAGACTATGGTCAATATTTGCAAGCGCTTCGCCTAATCCTAAAACGTTTCCATGACCGAAAATAGTAGCTATTCCATAGACAAATTTGGTTGTTTTTGCATCAATTTTTAGATAAACATTATCAATAAATTTAATAATTGCCTGTGCGGTTGTTAGTCGAATTGTCTTTGCCATTATTCCTCTAACTCACTTATTTTCACTAATCGTTTTTCTTTTAGAGATATTTTTGCAGCTTTTGCAAGTAAAACCGCTTTATAACCATCATCAATTGTTACTTTTGGCTCCTTATTAGAAGAAATTGCCTCAAAAAAGTCTTTATTTTCTTGAATGTAGGCATTCTGATATCTTTCAAGGAAAAAATAAAGCGGTTTTTCCTTAATTATTCCCTGATCTGAAGAAATTCTCAAGGTTGAATTTGTATCATTTTCAATTTTGATACTCGCTTTTGTTCCGTGGATTTCAACTCTTTGGTCATATCCATAACTTGTCTGACGACAGTTTTCGATTGTTGCCATTGAACCGTCTTTGAAATTTAGAACAACAACGGCGGTATCAATATCATCTAATTCGCTAATTTTTTTATCAATTAAAGCTGAACCTGTTGCATAGACAGATTCAACTACCTTATTATTAGTTAGAAAAAGTGCCATGTCAAAGTCATGAATCATCATATCAAGAAAAATTCCACCGGATTTTTTGATATATTCATATGGAGGAAGTCCTGGATCGCGGGAAGTAATTCTTAACTGGATAATTTCACCGATTGTATTTTTTTCAATTTGATCTTTTAGTGCTAAAAAATTATGATCAAATCTTCGATTATGTCCAACGGTGAAATATTTTTTCGTTTCTTTTACAACTTTTTTAACTTCAAGAATTTTTTCAAGATCAAAAGCCACTGGTTTTTCACAAAAAACGTGTTTATTAGCTTTGAGTGCTTGAATTGAATAAAGATAGTGCGTATCAGTTGGACTACAAATATAAATAATATCAATTTCTGGATCTAAAAGTAATTGATTATAGTCACTATAAAAACTTTTTACTCCTAATTTCCTAAATTTTTCCTGATTTTGGCTGTCTAAATAAGCATCAGCGATTGCAATTACTTTAGCCTGATCAACAAATTTATTAATTGCGTGAGTATGGACATAGCCAATTCTTCCTCCGCCGATGATTCCGACTTTAAATTTCATCTTTTTCCTTTCAATAATTTGGATTTTCTTGATTTAGTCAGAGATGTTCTTGAGCTTCGATCCGATCAGTTCAAGGATTATTTTCTAAATGGCGAATAATTCAACAATAATAAAGTGGATAACCAGGAGCGGCCGAAACTGGATGAACTAGGCCAGCTTGGATAGCGTTTACATCATCATTTTTGACAATATAGGCTTGATCACCATTAACTGAAAGGCCAAAAGCTGAATCTCTTTCAAACTGGAAAAAATACATTTCTGGCTGTGGATGATAATGTGGCAAATAAGATGACCATTTTCCTTGATAAGTAACCACCTCGCCTACTACTAAATTCGATTTTGGATTTGAATAATAGTCAAAAAAAGTTCTTACTTTTCTTCTAGCAACTTGCTCTCATTGATTAGAACCAAAAAATTCTTCCCTTGAATTTGATTCATCATAGAAATAATTTTGATCTAATTTAGAATTTTCTGTTATAATAAAAAGGAATTTACTTGGTTTTTTAGTAAAAATTTGAATTTTTTGGCCTGCTTTTAATAGTAAAAGTTTACCTCTTTGTTCAAAAATATTACTTCTTGCCATACTAATTTTTTCTGAATCTAGATAAAAATCGGCTTCTCCATTGATTAATAAAATCGCACATTCATCTTGTGGCCCAACTTGATAGTCTAATTCTTCATTTATTAATGCATTTCAAAGATCAAGGTCGATGTTCATAAAACTAGCTTTTTCTTGTTTTTTCCGATCAACTAAGCGGTGAAAACCCGGACCTAAATTTCTATTTTTTAAATGCATTTCACTCCTTTTTTTGAACCAAATCCGGATCGGATTTTAGCGCATTGTCTTTAAATTCAAGTATTTTTTGATAATCTGGGAGATCAAAGGATGAATGTGACTGCACCATAATTGAAGCTGCTGAAGTTGCAAGTGCAAGCCCATTTTCAAGATCAGATTCATTTTTTAGATAATGATCAAGGAATAAAGAAGCATAAGCATCGCCGCCGCCATAACCTTTTAACATTTTAACCGGAACGATTTTAGCAACAAGTTTTTTATCTTTTTGATAAAGTTTTGAACCTTTTTTCCCGTTTTTGATAATAATAAGATCAACAAATTTTAGTCAATATTTTGCATAGTCATCATCAATTAAATTTTCCGGATTTTCAAGGCAAAATCTTGATGTTAATTGAATTTCCTCATAAGAACCAATAATTAAATCAGAATTTTGGGCAACTATTTGATAATAAAGACTAACTTCATCTAAATTTTTTCAGGAATAAGGACGGTAGTCAATATCAAAAACCACTTTAATACCGTTGTTTTTTGCTAAAAATAGTGCTTTTAGTACTGCTTCTCGCGAAGGTGATTTTGCAAGCGAAGTCCCAGAAATTACTAAAATTTTTGTCCTTAAAATATAGTCAAGATCAATATCTGATACATCAATTTGGAGATCAGCAACATTATCCCTATACATCAAAATTGTGCTTTTTTCTTCTGAGAGCATCTCGGTAAAAGTTAGACCTAATTTATGATCTTTTGTTTTTTTAATTCGAGATATATCAATTTTTTCGTTTTCAAAAACATTAAGAACAAAATTTCCAAATTGATCATCACTAACTGATCCAAAAAAACCAACTTTATTTTTTAGACGACTAAGCCCAATTGCAATATTAGCTGCCGATCCACCGATGTATTTTTTAAATAAACTTGAATTTTCAAGATTATTATAATAGTCTGTTGGGTTAAAATCGATAGTAATTCTCCCTATTAGAATAAAGTCAAATTCTTTTTTCATTATGACATTCAATCCTGTTTGTCTTCCGGGTTTCATTTTGTAGTAACTTTAATCAAATTAGTTCAGAAATTAATACTGGATTTGCCAGTAATATCACCATAACCAAATTTTGAAGATCTTGTCCCACCAAAACTAAATGGCTCACGGGGTACTGGAACACCAATATTTACACCTAACATTCCCGGCTTAACTTTAGCAATAATTTCTTCAGCGGCTCGACCTGACTGGGTATAGACCGAAGCGGCATTTCCATAAGGTGATTTTTGTTGAATTTTAATTGCCTCAGAAAGATTTTTTGTTCTAATTATTTCTAAGATCGGACCAAAAACTTCTTGAGAACCCATTTTTTCAGGAATCTCTGATCAGTCAATAATTGTTGGGCCAAACCAGAATCCTTCTTTTTTGTTTTCAGGGATTAGAAAATCTGTTATTCCATTTACTAAAATTTTTGCTCCTTGTTCTTTTGCCCAGTTTAGATAAGTAACTAATTTATCAACAGAAGCCTTAGAAACAAGAGGGGGAAGATCAAAATCTAACTTAAATTTACGTGCTTTTTCAATTAGGGCTTGAATAAATTCTTCATTTTGACCAACTACTAAAGCAACCGATGCTGCCATACATCTTTGGCCAGCCATTCCAAGAGCAGCGGCTAAAACTTCTGAAGATGCAGTTTCAATTGGGGCATCTTTAAGTACAAAAATATGATTTTTAGCTCCTCCAAGAGCAAGTACTCTTTTGTTTAAATTAGATGCATTTTTATGAACTAATTTTGCGATCTCTGTTGATCCTACAAAAGTAATTCCATCAATTTCAGGATGATTGATCATTGCATTGGCAATTTCAGATTGGCCATTTACTAAATTAAAAATTCCACTTGGTAGGCCGGCTTGTTTTCAAAGATCAGCCATAAAACTTGCTGATAGCCCACAAAGTTCAGAGCCTTTTAAAATCACAGCATTTCCCAAAGCAATTGCATTTGGAATTGATCAATTTGGCACCATTAATGGAAAGTTAAATGGAGCAATAATTCCAAAAACTCCCACAGGACGTCTTTCTTCGCGGGCAATAATTCCCCGGCTAACCATTTGGGTTTCACCGCTGACTAATTGAGGAATTGAGCAGGCAAATTCGGTTAGTTCAACTACTTTTTCAACCTCTGCAACTGCTTCTTTTAAAGTTTTTCCATTATCAATATGAATTAAATGGGCTAATTCCTGCTTATAGCGAATTACTAATTCGCGATATTTATAAATAACTTCTGATCTTTTCTTAAAAGTTAAAGATGCCCATTTTTCTTGGGCTGTTTTTGCCTGAGCTACAATTTTGTCTAAAGTTGAAGTTGAAGTGATCTCTAATTTAGCCAGTACAGAACCATCATGTGGGGAAAATATATCCAAAGTTTTTGGATTTTCTTCTGAATGAAATTCATTGGCATAAAAAGATTGAATGTAATTTCTTTTAAAATTCATTTATCTCCTTTACAAAAATATAAATATGATATGTTTTTTTTAAGTTTTATTGTGTGGGTTATTAAAAATTATCAATTTTTAACCCTACGATTATAATTTTAACATAAAAAATAATTTTTTTTATTTTTTATTAATTTTTTTGTATTATCTAGTTTTTTTTCTTCTTTTTTTGATTTTTCTTGGTTTTCTTGTTTTTCTTGTTTTTTTCTCAAATTTGCTTTCAAAAATTTTTAAACCAAAAATTTACTAACCTGATTTTCGGCAAAATTTCAAAAATTTTGGTTTTTATTCAACAATTTTTGTTTTTTTTCTTTTTAAATCAATTTTTTAATAATTCTTAAAACTTGAACTAAAAAACCTAAAAAAGAATTTTTTCAATACACCGATACCGTTGTTAGCTTTTTTGTTTTCAAACAAAAAAGTAACGTGTTTTAAAGGCTTTTTATAAAAAAATTAAAAAAATTATTTTTTTTTGGTTTTTTAGTGTATAATGTATAAAATTCCAATGTATAAGAAAATCAAACTTAGAGACCAACAAATTTCTGAGCTGATTAATTTAGAATCTAAAAGACAGAATAGCCAAATCGAGTTAATTGCAAGTGAAAATTATGCCTCAGAAGACGTAATTTTGGCAAATGGAACAAGTCCTAGTAACAAATATGGTGAAGGTTATCCGGGGAAAAGGTATTATGGTGGCTGTACTTTTATCGATCAAATTGAAAAAATCGCAATTGAAAGAGTAAAAAAACTTTTTAAGATTGAGTATGCAAATGTTCAACCTTATTCTGGATCAAGTGCAAACGCCGCTGTTTTTGCAGCACTTTTAAAGCCCGGGGATAAAATTCTTGGACTTGACTTAAATGCTGGTGGGCATTTAAGTCATGGATATAAAATCAATTTTTCAGGAATGTTTTATTCAGGAATTAGTTATTTTTTAGATGAAAATGAACTTCTTGATTATGACGCAATCGAAAAAATAGCCTTAAAAACAAAGCCGAATTTAATTATTTGTGGTTATTCAGCATATTCAAGAAAAATTGATTTTGCTCGCTTTCGACAAATCGCTGATAAAGTAAATGCGTTTTTACTTGCTGATATTGCTCATATTGCCGGGCTTATTGCTGCAGGCCAACATCCTTCGCCGGTTGGATATGCCCATATAATAACCTCAACAACCCAGAAAACTTTGAGAGGACCAAGAGGCGGCCTGATTTTAACTAACAGTAAAGAAATTGCTGCAAAAATTGATAAAGTTGTCTTTCCGGGAATTCAAGGCGGGCCTTTTTTTCATACAATTGCGGCGAAAGCTGTTGCTTTTAAAGAAGCTTTAGAACCTTGATTTAAAGAATATTGTGCCCAAATTGTTAAAAATGCATCGCATTTTGCTAGTGAATTTATAAAAAAAGGAATAAGAATTGTATCTCAGGGTACCGAAAATCACCTTTTTACCATCGACGTTCTTAGTTCTTATAATCTAAATGGCAAACAGGCGCAAATTTTACTTGAATCTGTTAATATTATCACCAATAAAAACACAATTCCAAATGATACTTTAAGTCCATTTGTAACTTCGGGATTACGTTTGGGAACCCCGGCGATGACTTCGCGGGGCTTTAAGGAACAGGAATTTAGTCAAATGGCAGAAATAATTGATTTTGTTCTGAGAAAAAAAGAGCTAAATGCGCTTGAAATTAAAGAAATTAAGAAAAAAGTTAAAATTTTAACTAAAAATTTCCCGATTAAAAAAAGTTACTGACCTTAAACGTTAAAAAAGTCTATAAATTATGTTATTTTTTTAACTTATGGTTTATAAATATAAAATTATTTTTATTTCTTATTCTGAAAAAACAAAAAAAGGTTAATAAAATTAACCTTTATATAAAATGAATAAAATTTCTAACTTTAATGACTAAATTCAAGAATGAAAAGCTGTAAAACTTTTAAAATTAGAACTACTGACTCATCAATTTTTATAACAGAAGTTCATCATCAATTGATTATTTTTACTTTAATTCAATTTAAGATGTTCCTCGTTCTTGTTCTATGCATTTTCAAACCTCCGGCCTAATTAAATCTGATTTCATTATAACATAAAGCAATAAAATATTAATAAAATTTCCAAAAAAATAAGGAATTTTACTTATTTTTATTCATATATTTTAACTTTTTCAAAATATATGAATAAATTAAATTTTTTTTCAAAAAATCGTTTAAAATGTATAAAAAATATTATTAATTATTTTTTTAACCTTTTTATTTATCCTTTATTTTATTATTTTAAACCTAAAAAAGTCTATAAATTCATAGGATTTTTAGGTAAAAAATCAATTTTTTAATTTACCGTTTACCAAAAAATACAAAAAAATATTTTTGATTTTTTGGTAAAATTAAGGCCCAAGACACTAAAAAGAGCTAAATATGATTAATTCAAAATTAAATAGTAATAGTAATAATAATAAATTAAAAATAAAAAACGACTACTACCATCAATCAGTTTCGCCACTCGAATATGCGCTTAATAATTTTTCAGGAAAAATGCGATCAATCAACTGAAATATCATAAATGATCCAAAAGATCTTGAAGTTTGAACCCGAATAGTGCAAAATTTCTGAATTCCAGAAAAAATTCCGCTTTCAAATGATCTTGAATCCTGAAGAACTTTATCACCTACCTGAAAAAAAGTAGTTACTCGCACTTTTACCGGACTTACTTTACTTGATACAATTCAGGCAACAATCGGTGATGTAGCCCAAATTAAACACTCTTTAACTGATCATGAACAGGTAATTTATACAAATTTCGCTTTTATGGTTGGGGTTCATGCTCGTTCTTATGGTTCAATTTTTTCTACCCTTTGCTCAAGTGAAGAAATAGAAGAGGCGCATAACTGGGTAATCAATAACGAAAAATTGCAAAAAAGGGCCAGAATTCTTATACCTTTTTATGTAGGTGAAGATCCTTTAAAATCAAAAGTTGCTGCTGCTTTAATGCCTGGTTTTCTCTTATATGGTGGTTTTTATCTTCCTTTTTATCTTTCAGCGCGTTCAAAACTGCCAAATACATCCGATATTATTCGACTGATTTTACGCGATAAAGTGATTCATAATTATTATTCAGGTTATAAATTTCAAAAAAAAGTGGAAAAATTAAGCCCGGAAAAACAAGACGAAATTAAAAAATTTACCTTTGATCTATTATATAAACTAATTGAATTAGAAAAAGATTATCTCTATGATTTATATTCTGAAGTTGGACTTGCTGAATCAGCAATAAAATTTAGCATTTATAATGCCGGGAAATTCTTGCAAAATCTAGGATATGATTCACCTTTTTCAAAAGAGGAAACCGAAATTGAACCTGAAATTTTTAGTCAATTATCGGCTCGAGCTGATGAAAATCATGACTTTTTTTCAGGAAATGGCTCTTCTTATGTAATGGCGCTTGCTGAAGAAACCGAAGATGAAGATTGGGAGTTTTAAAATGACAAATGATGAAAAATATGATATAATAAACAAATCTAAATTAAGAGGAGAAATTTTTGTTGTTTATTTTTCCTCAATTTCGAATAATACCCATCGGTTTGTCGAAAAATTAAACTTTGAAAAAGCAAGAATTCCTGTTGAGATTGACCAAGAATTAGTAGTTGATAAAGATTATGTACTTTTTTGTCCAACTTATAGTGGCGGAAAAGGTCTAAGAAGTGGGGCTGTCCCAAAACAGGTAATAAAATTTTTAAACAATGAACAAAATCGTCGATTTTGTAAAGCTGTAATCGCTTCTGGAAACACTAATTTTGGCGATACTTTTGCGCTTGCAGGCACAATTATTTCCCAAAAATTAAAAGTTCCTTTTTTATATAGTTTTGAATTATTAGGAACAAATGATGATGTAAAAAAGGTTCGGCAAATTTTAGAAGATTTTTGAGGAAAATAAGCTAAAAAATAATGAATATAATAGTTAGTTCGCTAACTAAATTGGGAGAAAATAAATGAAAAAAGTGGGTTTGGATCTGAATTTTGATAAAAATCAGGAAAAAAGTTATCTTAGCTTAAATGCAAATAGCAAAATTTTTGCAAATCATCCTGATTCACATAAATTTGATTTATTAGCAGCAGAGAAATATATTAATGAAGAAATTAATCCAAAATTTAAATTTTTCAATTCTTTTAAGGAAAGAATTGAATTTTTAGTTCAAAATAATTATTATGATCCGAAAGTTTTAGGACAATATTCATTCCAAGAACTTGAGAAATTAAATACAAAAGCTTGAAGTTATAATCATTTTTTTTCTTCTTTTATGGGGGCTTTTAAATTTTATTCAACTTATGGACTAAAATCTAATGATAATTTAGTATATTTTGAACATTTTCCCGATCGAGTTTTACTAAATAGTTTATTTTTAGGAAAAGGAGATTTTCAAAAAGCTGAAAAAATTCTTGAACAAATTATGTTAGGTCGATTTCAACCGGCAACCCCGACATTTTTAAATGCCGGAAAATTAAACAGAGGTGAATTTGTCTCTTGTTATTTAATCCGAGTTGAAGATAATATGGAATCAATTTCCAGGGCAATTACTACCTCACTCCAACTTTCAAAACGTGGCGGTGGTGTTAGTGTTTTACTTTCAAATTTGCGCGAACAAGGTGCCCCGATTAAAAACATTGAAAATCAAGCAACTGGTGTAATTCCGGTAATGAAAATTCTTGAAGATTCATTTTCTTATGCAAACCAGTTAGGACAACGTCAAGGTGCTGGGGCTGTTTATTTAAATGTCCACCATCCGGATATTCTGGCTTTTTTAGATACCAAAAGGGAAAATGCTGATGAAAAAATCAGGATAAAATCGCTTTCTCTTGGGATAATAATTCCGAATATTACTTTTGAATTAGCAAAAAATAATGAAAAAATGGCGCTTTTTTCTGTCTATGATGTTGAAAAAGTATATCAAAAAGCTTTTAGTGATATTTCTATTAGTGAAAAATATTATCAAATGCTAGCAAATCCAGAAATTAAAAAAACATTTATTTCGGCAAGAAAGTTATTTAAAATTATTGCCGAGCTACATTTTGAAAGTGGTTATCCTTATATTTTATTTGAAGATATTGTCAATAAAGAAAATGCTCATCCTGATCGCGTTGTGATGTCAAATTTATGTAGCGAAATCACACAGCCTTCAACTCCAAGCACATTTTTACCCGATCTAAGTTTTAAAGAAATAGGCAAGGATATTTGTTGTAATTTAGGATCGCTAAATATTGATAAGGCGATGGAATCAGGCCCTGATTTTGAAGAAATGGTTTATTATTCAGTGTTAGCTCTTGATGTTGTCTCGCGAAATTCTGATCTCTCAGTAGCGCCTTCAATCCAAAAAGGAAATAATTTAAATCATGCAATTGGCCTTGGGGCGATGAATTTACACGGGTTTTTGGCTAAAAATGAAATTTTTTATGACTCAGAGGAAGCGCTTGATTTTACTAACATTTTTTTCTATACTTTAGCTTTTTCAGCTTTTAAAGCCTCTGAAAAACTTGCAAAAAAATATGGTCCTTTTTCTGGATTTGAAAAAACCAAATTTGCATCAGGAGAATATTTTGATAAATATACAAAAGTTTCCCCGAATACTTTTGTACCAAAAACACATAAAATTAAAGAACTTTTTGCAAAATATCAAGTTGAAATTCCGACTCAAAAAGATTGAATTCATCTTGTTGAAAAAATTAAAAAAACAGGAATTGCCAACTCACATCTAATGGCGATTGCTCCTACAGGCTCAATTTCCTATCTTAGTTCCTGCACGCCTTCGCTTCAGCCCGTTGTTGCCCCAGTTGAGATAAGAAAAGAAGGAAAATTAGGGAGAATTTATGTTCCTTCATATAAATTAAGTCCTAAAACATACAAATTTTATCAAAACGGAGCTTATGAATTAGGTCCAATTCCGATTATAAACATTGTCTCAGAAGCACAAAAACATGTTGATCAAGCAATCTCGATGACCTTATTTATGACCGACAAGGCGACTACTCGAGACTTAAATCGAGCTTATATTTATGCTTTTAAAAAAAATTGTAAGTCAATTTACTATGTAAGAATTCGTCAAGATGTCCTTGAGGATTCAGAAAATTATGAAACTTGTCAATCTTGCCAGATTTAAAACAAATTAAAAAATACTTAAATTTAAAGTATTTTTTACTAAATAAAGGTTAAAAGTACAACTAATTTATATAAAGTACTAAAGATAAATTCCTTGTTTTCATTCGAATAAATTAAAATTTCTTTATCATTTAGTTGTTGATTTATTTTATATTTTAAATCTAAAATTCTTAAAATTTTCAAAAAGGTGAAATATTTATTTATTTCAATTATTTCCAAATTTCAAGATGCTGAAATTTTTGATTTAAAAATTATATTTTTCTTATTGATGATTTAAAAATTATTAAAAAAAATTAATAAACTCAAATCTTTTGGTATTCTATTAATTAAGCCATAAAAATTTAGCGCAAAACTTCCCTGGATAACGTTTATTAAATTTTCATTATTATTTTGAATTAATTTAATATTTGGTAAACTAATTTTCATTTTTTTATTCGAAAAATACATAATTTTAAATTTTTTAAATATTCATAAATCTTTTCACTTTTCCTATTAAATAATAAAAAAATTCCAGAAATAATGTTTTTTATTTAAAACATTAGGTTTAATAGAAAAAAATTAATTGGATAAAATATTTATTATTCTGAAATTTTTATAGTAAAACATTGAATAATTTGCTAAACTATCTAAAAAAATATTTCAATTTCTTGTTATTTATGGCAAAATGTAATTATATCGTGAATTTAGGAATTATTAAAATGAAAAATTTAGAATTAAATAACCTTTTGAGCTTGGGTAATGTTGTTGTTGCTCAACCTTATGAGGAAAATCTAAAAAATAAATTAAAAAATTTATTTGCCATAATTGAAGATAATTTTTTGAGCAAAATCAAAAATAAAAAAAACAAAAATCACGTAAAAAAGAAGTTCATTTACTGAATATCAACCTCTCACTATCCAGGATTGAATAAATAGAATCCAAAGAGCAATGGATGAAGTATTAAGTTACTAATTTGTTTTATGAAATCAGTTAGTTTATTTTTTTATTGTTTATTCCTAAATACAACCTTTAAAATATTTAGCTTTATTTTTATTGTGGGATTAGGCTCATTACTCGCTCTTATTTTTATTAGTTCCAAAATTCCTATAGATAAAACTATTATATGGTTCCGACTTGTTGTATATTTTTTAATTATTTTTCCTTTATCTTATCTTTTATTTAAAGGTTGATGATTTATTAGAAAATACAAACGTGAAGCATTAATTCTATCAAATAATGAATTTGATACAAAATACTATAATTTTGTTATCAAACCTCCGTTTTCCCCTCTATTTCTTAATCGATTTAATATGATTATTCGTGAAATTGAATTAAATCCGGACGAAATTCAATTCGAAAACGACAAAAAACAATTCCTATATAAAGTTCATTTACGAATTTTTTATTCTCGAATTTGTTCTTTTTTTATCTTATTTACTTTTTTTGTCTTATTAACAATTCTTATTGAAACTATTCCGAATATAATCGAAAAAGGATGGTTTACTAGATTTGCTATGGCAACAAAATCTGATAAAAATTCCCTTAAAGGTCTTGGCTTATTTCTTCTTTTTATACCATATTTTTGTTTTACGTTAGTGGTAGTTATTTTTACAAGAAACTTTTTATACAAGATTTCTTACCAACTTATGAGAAATTCTACTAATTCGGTTTATAATTATTTTAGAAAATCTATGGCTATATTTTTTCCCAAACCTGAAATTTAAATCTTTTATATGCTAAATTTTTAACCTCAAAAATAAAAAAGTACTATAAATTTATAGTACTTTTTTAAATTCAGAGACTAAAATTAGCTTCTATTCTTTACCATCTTCAGGACTTAGATAATTAACTTTGATGTTTTCAACATCAAATGCAAATTGGAAAGAGTTACTATCGCCTGCACGAATTCGGTTAATAATTCAGTAAGTATCAACCTCCATAATTGGGATAATTGGAACAAATTCGCGGATAATTTTTTCAAAAATAACTATAAAATCAAAAACCTTATTTTGGGTCCAACCCTCTTTTTTCTCTTGTTCACTAAAAAGACCATTAAAAAAAGCATCAATCCGAGCATTATATTGATCAAGACTTTCTTCATATTCCGGTATTAAAATTGGCTTTTGATTAATATCTAGTGCTTTGTCTTTTAGTTCTTTATTTAGAAAAACCTCTTTAAAAATCGGATTTTTTTGATTATCTAGCTTAATTTTTCTTGTAATTAACTCCTCAAATTTTGCAAGATAAATAGGAGAAATTTCAAGCCTTTTTACTAAAGCATTTTTCTCCTCTTTTGTAAGTGAGTTCCACATTTTCCAATAAGTAAGTGAAGCGGCTGGATTTGACTCAAGTCCGGAAAACTTATTATCGCGGGGAGAAATCTCATCAGAATTAAAAAAAGCTTTAATATAAGAATGGGGTTGGGCACTTCCGATGTTGAAAAAGTCAAAATTTTTCATTGTAAAATCAAATTCACCTTTAGCAATCCGTTGTTGATAAATCCCATCAGGAAGTCTTACTGGTTCAATCTGGATAAAATTATTTGTATTTGGCGAAAGAATATCTTGAAGACCAGTGGCAACTTTTTCTTCATTATCATCTTTATAAATAAAATTTAGACTAACCTTAGCAACTTTTGGGTATTTTTTCCTAAACCGATCAAGGAAAAACTTTGCAACTTGAGGATTATAAATTTCATCTTTTCTTGGAACAGCCTCAAATCATACACTTTTTGCTAAATGTTTTTTATAATTCTGGGCTAAAACAGGAAATTCAAGCTCTTTACCATCTTTTCCTTTAAACTCAGATTTATATTTTCGATCTCCTAAGAAAGTCTCAAGTGGATAACCCCGAGCGGTTAGAATCCCGTCAAAATTTGACCAAGTAGTTTGGGCAAAAGAATGATCAAGGCCGTATAAATTCAAAAGATCAACCCTATTAATCCCATATAAAATTGCTCTTCTAAGATCTGGATCTTGTAATCAGGACTGTCCTTTTTTAACATTATCAAGGTTTAGTTGAATTCCAATCGTCCCATAACCGGTTAATTTTTGCATATACTGTCTTGTTTTGTTTTCAGATCAAAATTTTGATTGAAAAGTAGTTGGAATTTTTGTTTTGGCGATATACCCATCTAAAAAAAGTGAAGAAAGAAGTTCGGGCTGTTCGGCAAAAAATATTTTAATTTTACTTGGAATTGTTTTATCAGCCGAATAATAACTTTGATTTTTTTCAAGAATCATTGAACCTTGGGAACCCCAGTTGATCTCGGTGATATCAAAGGGGCCATTTGTCATAAATTTTGAAAGATCAGTTCCAAAATTATCAATTCCCCCGGCATTAATCTCAACAAATTCACGATTAATCGGTCTTAGGGATTCAGGTCTGATAATTTGCTGGAATAAATTAATAAATTTTTTGGCACCTGAGTCTTCAAATTGGATTCGAAGTCCATATTCATCACCAGGTAAAAAATCATATCTTGGGACTAAATTTGGGCCATCAAAAACTTGGCTTGGATCTAAAAATGGATTTCTTGTAAGTTTTATCGTAGTTTTTTTACCATTTTCAATTACATAAATTTCTTTGGATTTATAGTTAAAATCTGGATTTAGTGATAAGTTTGCCTGAACAAGTTCGACTACTTCTTTATTTGTCATCTGCTCAAAAATTTGACCTGTATACATTCCAAAGCCACTTGCAAGTTTCTGAAATTGATCGACAAAATCTTGATCACCTTTATTTTGTGACTGGAAAACTTTTTGGTCAAAATCAAGACTGACTTTCCCAGTTTTTGCATCTTTTTTATAACTTTTTTGACCAAAAGGATTACGATAAGGACTTCCAAATTTTGAGACATAATCTTGTTGAAGCGAGTTAATTTGTTGGGCATTTTTGATATTTAGCGATAAAGTTTTAACTAAATTTGGGGAGGCAACATTAATATTTAGCACATAAAGAATATAATCAATAAAATTTTGGGCAACCACAGGTTGTTTATTTGATCATTTTGAGGCCCCTTGATTTAAAAAAATTGTTGTTGAAACAATTGATTGACTCTCATTCTGAATTCCAATAAAGGATTTACCTCCGCCATTTGAAGGAGAAACTACCCCCGCAGTCATTCCAAAATCACTAATTTGATAAGAAGATGCAGCTGTTGAGATCAAAGCAGGATTTTCCATAATTTCATTTCCACTTGAAGAAGGAAGACTTGTTTTATATAATTCAAAAGAAATTCCGGGCAGATTTAGTTTTGCTCCATAAGATTTAGAAGCCGAAGGCCCAGGTTTTACAAATGATTCAACAAGTGAATTTAAAATATCATGAGCTGAATTATTCTTTATATAATTTAGTGTATTAACTGTCGGAGTTGCAACACCAAAGTCAAAATCTTGCCGATTTTTTTCAAGGGCGCTTTTACAAGAAACTAATGAAAGCAGCGAAATTGGAAAAAAAGTGTTTAAAATTAAAAGTTTTTTTATTTTTTTCATGATTTTCCCTTTATTTAAATTGTGGCCTTATTACCAAATAGTTACCTTTTGCGGTTTTTTCAATATAAGTTGGTGCTGTTTGATAGTTTTTTCCATTTTCGGCGATGAATTTTGTATTACCTAAAGTAAATAATCCTTTAATTTCTTGTCTTTTTTGATCAGAGAAATAAATTCTAAATCTTTTAATTCCAGAAACACCGGGTCTTAAAAGGGCATTTTTAAACTCCCCAATAATTGACCAAGCTGAAACTCAGGATTTATAACCTTCATTTTCAAGCGTTCATTTAGAGCTAAGATCTGCTTGTTTTTTTAGATAAAAAATATTGTTTGTCCCTTTTGTAGCTAGTTGAATGTAGAATTTTTGACCAGTAGATTCATCTTCTAATGTTAGAAAATGGGCCTTATTTGCATCTTGAGATTTAAAGAATCCCCAAAAAGCAACCTTATCATGTTTTGAATCCCGCCAGATTCCCGAAACTGATCTTTGGCCTACACCTTGAGTTTTAAGAGAATAATACCAAAATGCCTCGGCACGATTATCGACTTTTTCTCCATTTAGATTTTTAATTCGAATATTTGGATCTTTTACCGACTCTAAATTATCATCATATAATTCTCAATTAAGTACTTTTCTTTGGAAACGATCTTTGAAAAACCCGTTATTTGTTAAGACATTTTTATTAATATAGCCGTTTATTCAGGTTTTATTTCCGACAACTGGCTGAATATTAAGATTATGATAATTTTTATAATTTCCAAGTTCGCCTTGATAATCTTGCATAATTCGGTTAACTTCAATTGTTAGTTCGCTGAAAAGATCGGCTTTTTGCCTATTGATTTTACTGGAGATCTCATTGATTTTGTCTACGTTTTCAATTTCTTGGAGAACTTTATCAATGAATTTAGACGGAATTTCTTGAGATCCAATAATTTTCTTAATTTCAGCTTCTTGCTGACTGGATAAGTCATTGAATTTTTGATATAAATTTTTACTTTGGGCATTTTTAAATGCTTTTAGTAAATTTTGATATAATTTTTCAAGATTCTCGTTGTTTCTTGTTATTACAAAACTTGTAAGGAAGAAATTGCTAAACCGGGAAATTAAATTTTGGGCATAGGCCTGGGAAATATCAAAGGCCGGAATGAAATTTTTTATTCATTTTCTTGTATAAATTCCATCAACAAAATACTCATTTCCAGTATTTGCTTCCGTCATTTTTTTAAATAATGGGGAGATATTATCAAGTTCCTCGGTACTTGGCGAATAATGAATTTGGACAAAATCACGAGTTAGAGATTCAGGGAAAGAATAGACATAATTAGAGAAGAAATCATCGGCACGAGTTTCAAATCTTGCTAAATTTTTCGATCTTAGCCAAGAAAGTCCAAGATCGACATCCATTCTTTGGATTTGTTTAATAAGACCATCTTCCTGTGTATAATCAGCAAAGGTTTTTGTTCCGACTAGATATTGTAATCTAAATAAATCAAGATCTTTAAATTCAATTTTTTTATCCTCTAAGAAATTTAAAATCCATTTATATACAAGTGATTTATTTGAATTATTAAGATCATCATTAACAAAATCTTCATTATCGAAAACAAGTGAATTTTCTTTTAGGAAAGTTGAAAAAGTCAACCAAGTTGTCTCAGGTGTTTTAATTCTATCAAGATTTGTTAATTTACCAAATTTTGTTGCTGGTAATGAATTTTCATCAACTTTACGGGCATAATTTTTAAATCCCATAAATCCAATTGAAGATAAAAATAAAGGATCAATATTTTTGTTTTCAATTTTAGAATTTTTAAGTAACAAATTAAGCGTTGATTTATCGAAAGCTTCCATTAGAAAATTTGCATATTTTTGTAAATTTTCTAATAATTTTTCAGAGCTAATTTCAAAATTAGCTAAAAGTTTTCCAATAATTTCTGTAGATTTTAGCTCCTTTTTCCAGGTAAGTTGATTATTTGTGCTAGATTTTAGAACAAATTTTTCTTTTTGAAGCCTATCAAAAGCATATCTATATAAATCAAATTTAGAATTTACATAATCAAGACTTCAATTTCGGATAAAATCTTCGCCATTTTTTGTTACTCTAAGGGCGAAAGGATCAATTGAGATAAACTCAATAAAATCAGAAATACTTGAAAATACAGTTTCTTTTTGTTCATTTTGAAATCCAAAATAATTATTATTATAATCAAAACCAAAAAGCGTTTTATCCCAGGCATCTAAATAAATTTTTGAAGTATCAATTTTTTGATCTGGACCTATTTTAAATTTAAAATCCTGAGCAATTCCAAAAAATGGATTTAATTTCGGATTTGTATTTTTATCCTCAAGTAAAACCTTATCAAATTTAAGCAAATTCCCAAGTGGCGAAATTCATCTTCGCATTAAAGATCGAATTTTTACATCAAATTCTGAATGATCAAGGACAAGATAATTTTTTCCCCCACTTGTAACTGTAGCAAGAAAGTCATATTTTGGATTTTGATAATATTCATTTCCATTAATTGAAATTAATTTTCCAAGGTGACTTGAAGCGAAAACTGCCCCCTGTGTTAAGTTAACAAAATTTTTATCATAAACATTCGGTGTTAATCGATGGAAATTTCGGATTGCAGAAAAAAACCGAGAAGGTATTTTTTCAGGATTTTTTTCACCTTTGATAATAAAAATTTTGTCTAAATTATTCCAAATCTGGTCAGAAACTACAAAGTTTCAGTAACTTTTTAAAACAAGAGCTTTTCTATCCGGGGTAGTATTTGGTTTTGGAGTATTTAGGGCCTGATTTATCCCGAGGCTTTGATTTTGGAGTCATTCAAAATAAATATTATAAATATTTTGAATAAATTCAACAGCTAAATCAATTTTTCCAACTAAAGAATCACGGAAATAGGTGATATTTCTAAGATCGGTATATAAATCTTTTTTCTCTGTTATCGGAGTTAGAAAAATTTTTTCAAATAATTTGGTTATTGCTGAAGAATTACCATTAGTAAGTTCTTCTTTATTTAAAATTGAAAGAAAAGTAGGAAAATCTAATTTGCCTTTACTATCTTGAACTAATTTTTCACCTAATTTAATTGCTTCTTCATCTTTTATATACCTTTTTACAATACTAAGAATTTGACTAGGATCAAAAACTGAACTAGGAAGTTCAACACTAATTTCTAATTTAGATGGATTATCGGCAATTTTTGTCCCATAAAATGCTTCTTTTTCGGCATTATTTGCTAAAATTGCACTAAGTGATTTAGCAAAAAAAGGATTAGAAGGAAGAAAACGGGAGAATCCTTCGGCTTTTGTATCTCAGCCATTATTGTCGAAGTTAGAAACAACATTATCAGAAAATGCTTTTTGAATCTCAGCAATTTTTGCTTTTAATTCACTAAGGCTGTTTGGTTTTGTAAAAATTGTCGAATCAATTGCTGGTCTTCCATTTGCAAAAAACACTTTTACTTTAAGATCACTGAAGGTTCTTTTATCCTCAGATTCCTTAAATTCGGCAACGATTAATTTACCTTTTTCATCAAATTCAAGTAAGTTTCCTGCTGCATCTGTTAATGAATTTCCAAATAAACTTTTGGATTCAGTAGAATTTATAAATCCTTTTTTACTTTGATCCTCGATTGTCTGCCAGTCATTTCTAAAAAATTTTGCTGAATCTTTAATTGAAGGATTAATAGTTGCAGATTCTGGATCAATTGAATTTAAAAGGAAAAGATCGTATAATTTTAACTTTCTTAAGTCAGCCGCGGTTTTTAGACCATCAATTGTCTGCAAAAAACGCCGAGATTTATTAGTTAATAATGAATCAACCTCATCATTTTCATTTGATCCATAAATATCGACTTCACTTTCAAATTTATTATCGCGATTAAAAGTAAAATTTGGATAAATTCCATTTTTTTGCGCTTCTAAACTCGGCCCTGCTTTTCTTAAGTCTAGACCCGAAGAACGTGCATGGAGATATTTTCTTAGAACATCTAAATTATAAAAAGATTGCAAACCAATCCCGGTATTTGTTGAGATCGCATCAAGAATAATACTTGAATCTGGATCGGAAATATCCTGGGCATAATTTAGTGTTTGGTGATGACCATATTCATGAGCGCCTACATATTTAAGGTAGTTAATTCCCGTAGTTTTAAAAAATGGCGAGGAGGCTTTTAAAAGGGAAATATAAGGAATTCGGGATGATTGGGAATATCCAATAAAACTACCTTGTTTTGTTTGATAGGTTTTTAGTCCTGTTTTTGGATCAACTTCTGATATAATATAAGTTCCGACAAGTTTTTCACCATTAGTTTTTCGATGGTTTAGAACTTTATCAATTAGTCCATCAAAAACTTCAGCATAAAGTTGATAAACAGTTGTTGATTTACCGTCTTTTAAAGTTTCAATTTCCTGAATAACTCTTGGAATTGCCCGGTTTTTCCAGTCAATTGCAATTTTAAAACTACTAAATTCTTCAAGTTGACTTTGATAATTTTTACCTTTTGGATCAAGGTCAAAAATAATTTTTTTAATTGACTTTTTATCTTTTTGGTCAACAAGTTCAATTTCTAATTTATAATTTGATAATTTTTTTGCTGTTTTTATTTCATAGGTGGAAAATTTACTTGCATCAAATTGGGTTATAAATTCATTTTCGGCTTCTAAGGCTGGATTTTTGGAATCAACTGGCAAAAATAAGCGATTTTCTGGACTATTTTGGTAAATTGCAATTATTTTTCCAACAGGATGATTAATATTATAAAGATCAAAAAACCCTTCTTTTGCAATTTTTTCAGCTTTTTGGTGAATTTTCGTTGTTAATTCCCCAACTATGAGGGCAACACGATTCGCTTTCATTTGCTGATTTATTGAAAAGCGGAAATCTTTTGTTTGAGCTTGGCTTTGATTTGGTTGCTGAACTTGTGGTTTTTTTCCTTGATCACTAGTTTGTGTTGGTTTTTGTGCTTGATTTTGAAGATCTTTTGGTTGTTTAGAAGGATTTTCTGACATTAAATCTTCAAGTTTAAGTAAAAAAACACCTTGGGGAATATTATTTGCATCATGTTTTATTTGTTGATTGAAGGGAGATAATGCGCTTCGAATTCACTTAATTTTCCGAGTTTTTGTAAAATCTTCTGGGAAAATAAGTTGAAAATTCTGCGGTAATTGGATATCCTTTTCATCGGCAAGCATTAGAATTGCTAATTCAAATTTTTTCTTGACTTGATCAAGATTTTGCTTTGGATCGGCAAAGACAAAAAAATTTTCCTCATTTGTAATTTTGGCTAATTTATCTTGAATCTCTTTGTTTTGTGGAAAAGATTTTTTAAGAATTTTTACTAAATCATAAAAATAAATATCTTCATTTTCGACTAAATCAATTGCCGGAATTCCGGCACTTACTTTGGATTTATCATAATTTGCTAAAACTTGCTGAGTTGGAATTGATTCAAAATACTTATCAAGTGATTCTTTTGAAATTGGATTATGAAAAATTTTATAAGTTAGATTATCATCGCTATTTCCTTTTCCAGTAAGGGCTGAATAAATTGGAAAAGAACCAAAAAATGAATCAGGATAGAACTCAATTTTTGTCACTTCTTTTCTTTCAGTTGCATGTTGTCCTAATAATAAATTATTCCCAGATCTTGTAACCCCTTTTTTTAAGGCAAAATGTTCAAGAGTAATTGCATCTGGTCCTCAAGCAACATTTTTGTTAAATCATTGGGCATATTTGATAAATTCTGAAGGTAAAAGTGAATCTCAATATTCATTAACAAAACGCATTGATCCAATTTTTAGTTCAAAAATTGGTGTTTGCCGATTATAATTATCGGCAAACCAATCGGCAAATTCGACTTCATTAAACCGTCTTTTTTCAGATTTTACTTTAGGATCAAGTAAAATTGTTTTTGGATCTTTTAGATTCTCAAAAGCAGCAACTGTTTGGCCCTGGGCATTTTTAAAATTTGCATAGACTAGTTGATCATCTTTAATATCAACTTTTTCATCTGATTGGACATCAATATCATAGACACCTAGTTCATTATTTTCTGAATAGATTTTAATTCCACCCATAATTCCGGCTGAAGCCCCAGCAAGAATTCCGCCTGCTAATAAATAACTAAGCAAAATATTAGATTTTTTCATAATTATAGTCTCCTAATTTTCACCTTTTTAGTTCGGCAAAAGTTGCTAAAATATAGTGATTATTTCCTAAATTAATTCATTGAGGTTGATTTTTTTCATCATATTGATGTATTTTTGGATCATAGACATAACCAGCAAGCGATCCTCGTTTTGATTCAATTGTTGGAATTGATTCAATTAATGATTTTGTATAAGGATGCAAAAAATTTTTAATTATTTCCTTTGAAGGCCCAATTTCTAAAATTCTTCCCCGATAAATTACCGCAATTCGATCAGAGATATATTCAACCATTCGTAGATCATGGGAAATAAAAAAGATTGTCAGGTTATATTTTTCTTTTAAATCCTTAAAAATATTAATAATTTGTGCTTGAATTGAAACATCAAGAGCTGAAATTGGTTCATCGGCAACAAGAATTTTTGGTCTTAATAATAAAGCCCGGCAAATTCCAATTCTTTGTTGTTGACCCCCTGAGAATTCAAGTGGATAACGGGATAAAACTGAGCTATCAAGTCCAACAGAGGCTAACATGTCAATAACATATTTATAGGTAATATCTTTTAGTGGTTTTTTTAAAAAATCCTGTAAAAATAAAGACTTTTTTTGAATATAGTCAATAATTTTAGTCTCGATAACTCTTAGTTTTTCAAGGTAATTTATTAGAGTTTTAAACAAATTTTCAACAGGAATGTCCTTTGTATTTTTATAGAAATTATTATTAATTTGCTGGATAATTTCTGGAGAAATTTTTTGCTTTTTAAGGGCAGAAACTAAAGATTCAAATGTATTTTGGTAATAATGTTGTGAAAATAAAATTTTCGTTGAACCTTTTTGGCGTTGTTCTAAATTTACAAGACCTTCTGTAATTACATCATAAATATTTTTATAAGGATTTAATGAAGATAATGGATCTTGAAAAATCATTTGCACATTTGAGACTAGTTTTCCAAGAATTTTTGCCTTTATTTTCCGGATATTTTTTGGTAGCTCAAATCCGTTAATTACAATTTGACCAAAACTACGGGGAACTAAACCCGCAAGTGCTGAACCTGTTGTTGATTTTCCAGAACCAGATTCACCAACAAAGGATAGAACTTCACCTTCATAAATATTAAAACTAATATCATGAATTACTTTGTTTTTTCTTGAACCACTTCCATAGGTAATATCAACATTTCGAAAGCTGACAATTGGTGATTTGCCTTTAAATTCAAGCATTTTTTCAATACCGGGTGTAAGGGCGCGGTAAATATTTTTTACTATCTTGCCAAAAAAATAACTATTTTTTTCTAGGTAAAATCTTTTTTTATCTTCCATTTTCTTGCCTCATCTTTGCAAATTGCAGTCATTTTTGGTAAATAATTTTTGGTGGGACAACTTTTGGTGCTTTTGGATCAAGTAAAGCTGATTTGACTCGGTGAGTTGGACTTATTCTGTAAAATTTAGGTTCAATAAAAAAATCTTGTTCTAAGGCATAATCGTTTCTAACTGCAAAAGCATCGCCAACAATTGAATTTAAAGAAGAAGGAACAACCCCGCGAATTGACTGAAGTCGTTCGCCTTTATTGACATCAGGCATTGAAGTAATTAGCCCTCAAGTATATGGATGTCTTGGATTTAAAAGAATTTCATCTCTTGTACCTTCCTCGACAACTTGACCAGCATACATAATTGAGATATAAGTTGCAAGAGAAGCGACAACTCCAAGGTCGTGAGTAATGAAAATAATTGTAATTTTTAGTCTTTTTTGGAGATCGCGGATAATATCAAGAACTAAAGCTTGCACGGTTGTATCCAAAGCTGTTGTTGGTTCATCCATAACGATAATTTTAGGTTCAAGTGATAAAATTGCTGAGATCACAATTCTTTGAATCATACCTCCTGAAAGCTCATGGGGATATAATTTCATAACCATTTCCGGGTTAGCAATTTTGGTCATTCTAAGATATAAAAGTGCTTTTTCATAGGCTTCTTTTTTCGTTTTAACAATCTTGTTTAATAACATTCCTTCCATAATTTGGATGCCTATTTTTTTTGTTGGATTTAAAGTTGACATCGGATTCTGGAAGACAGCTGAAATAACTTTTCCCCGATAATTTGAAAGTTCTCAAGCACGAAAATCAAAATTTTGCACTGGATTGTTAAAAAGTTTGATTTCACCTGATTCAATTACCCCGTTTTGACCGACAAGACCATAAAGACAAGAAGTAATTACTGATTTTCCTGAACCAGACTCGCCAATTAAGGCATGAATTTCGCCTTCATAAAAATCAATTGAGGCATTACGAATCACGATATTTCTAATCTCGGGATTTGCTGGATTGACAAAGGAAAGGTTTAAATTTTTGATCTGGGCAACAATTTTATGACGTTTATTTCCTATTTGTTTATATTCAACATTTTTAGAAAATGCTTCAAAATCAAAATGGGATCTGTTAAAGCTTGTATGTCAATATTTTTGAATCCGATCTCAAATAGCACGTAATTTATAGGATTTTTTTGCCTGATAATGTTTTTTTATATTAACTTCATAAGCTAAAAATTTTTCTTTTAGATCACTAAACTGGCTTTCATATTCTTTTGGTGCAAGTTTTTTCTGTTTTAATAGATCTAATTCTTTTTGAAATTTTACTAAATTTTTATTTAGTTTATAACAAAATCTGGGATTTTCAGTTTTAAGACACTGCGGTGCTGATTTTGAATAAAAATACGAAATCATTTTATCTTTGCCTCCTTAGGGCATCCTGAACTGAATTTCCAATCATTTGAATTGAAGAGGTAAGTAAAATTAAGAAAAATGCAGGAATTAAAACATAACGGGGATATAAAGTTACAATTGGAATTCCCGCATTAATTGCATTACCTAAAGTAGCAACATTTGGAAGTGAAAGTCCAATAAATGCAAGTCCAGTTTCACCAAGAATTGTTCCAGGAATTACAAAAACGATATTTGTAATTAAAAGCGGAATAATTACCGGGACAAAATTATAAAGAATTTTATAAGAAGGGGTACCTAAAACTCTAGAGGCAATCACCCAAGTAAAATTTCTTGCTCTTTTAATTTGGGCTCGAACTTGATTTGCAAGTCCAATTCACCCTGTAAGTGAAAAAGACAAAATTAGAACTCAAAAACTTGGCCGAAGAACCAAAGTCATCAAAATAATTACTAAGATTGTTGGGATATTAGAAATTATCTTAATAATAAAAGTAAAAATTTTATCAAAAAGATCAAAATTTCCCATTAAGGTCCCAAATAAAGTCCCTAAGGCTACATCAAAAAGAGCAACAATAAAACTTAAAATTAACGAAAAACGCAGCCCGTGCCATAAAAATGCCCAAACATCGCGACCTTGTGAGTCAGTTCCAAGAATAAATCCTTGACTAAAATAGTTAATATTTTTCATATTAGGACGTAATTCTGTCGGCGATCCGGTTGTAAATGGAATAATTAGTGCTAAAATTAGCATAAATCCAATAGTAACAAGACCAAAAACTCCGGAAAATGAACGTGAAAATCTTAAAAAAACTTCATAGAAATTATTCCGAGGTTTACCAAAATAATTTCGATCAAAGTTTTTGGCCTGAGCAACCATCAATTTCCACATTTTATAAGAAAAAGGTTGTAAAAATGGGTTTGGTTTTAAGTTTTGGTCAATATATTTCTCAATTGAAGGAAAATGGGTCATTATTTTGCTCTCCTTCTAATTCGCGGATCAAGTAATTCATAACTTATATCTCTTAAAGTATAGGAAATTATTGTCAAAAGTGAATAAACTATTACCAAAAAAAGAATGATATTATTATCTTTTGACTGAATTGCATCGATCATAATACCTCCTGAACCGGTAATTAAAAAAATCTTTTCAACAAAAATTGATCCAATAAATGAGCCAAGAACAACAATTGGGAAAAAAGTTGCAATTGGAAAAAGCGAAGCTTTAAGAGCATGAGTTCAAACAAAACGATTTCTTGTTAAATTTTTTAGATAAGCAAACTTTGCATGCATCGAATTTAGCTCATTATTTAGCTCAAACCGAATATAACGGACATAACTAATTACCGATCCAATTGAAAGTGCAATCGCTGGAAGGACAAAAGTAGAAAAATCCTGAATATTAAAAATATAAGGAATTCCAGTCTTTTGGCCAAAAATTAATAAAAGTAAAGCAAAAACTAGTGACGGAATTGATGAAAAAACCGCAATCCAAATTGTTGCAAAATTATCCAAAAATTTACCTGGATTTTTACCAACAGCAATTCCGAGGGGAACACCGATTAGAATTGTAAGAACAACTGAGACAATACCAATTGAAAATGAGGTAAAAAATCTTTGCCAAATAAAATCACTAATTTCAACACGCGGCCTTAAACTATAAGAAATTCCAAAATCAAAATGGATAAACTTTCATAAATAATTAAAATAACGTTGTGCTTGTGGTAAATCTAGTCCATAAAGTTGTTTTTCTGCTGTTTTTTGGGCCTCTGTTAGTCCATCAAGAAAACTTGGATCTCCGGGAATAGAATCAATTAACAAGAAAACCAAAGTTGCAACTATTCAAGCTACTATTACAAATTCAAGAAAAATTTTAGTAATTTTCTTAAAAAATCGAAATGCAAAAGATTCAAAGTTTATATATTTAAGTCAAGAAAACCGACTTTTTTTATGTTTTACAACTGAATAAATGAGATTATAATCGATACTTTTTGGATTTATTTTCGAAACCGAAAAATTTAGGATATTAGAACCTGGCCCAAGACGCTGGCCTTCTTCGTTTTTTAAAGACATTTTGTTCCTTTCTTCGTTATTTATATTTAAAATAAAAAAACGGGTTTTTTAACCCGTTTCTCATCTAATATTTTTTTTAAATTATATAATTATTAGATTCGAAAACGGCAAACAGTTAATTGATTTATTATTCAAAATTTGCTTAATTTTATTAATTGAGAAAGATCTAGAAAAAATATTCAAAAATAAAAATGCAAAAAAATTGATTTTATAAGAAAAAATCATATTCACAAATTGAGATAAATTGTTTTTTGCTTGCATCTTCACCCTTTCGTTTTTTAAAGACTAATTATAAATATACCATAAAAAATAAAAATTGGTAAAAATTTTGCTATTTTTTATTTTTAACGTAAAAAATTATAATTTTTTACGTTTTTTTCTACCATAATGGAAAAATCTGAAATTTTTTTTATTATATTGAAGAAAAATAGTAAATTTAATATAAAATTATAAAAAATTTAATTTTTTTCGTTAAACACGTATTTAAATTTAAAATCCTCAGCTTCAAAATCTGTAATTTCACCATCAAAAGGGATTGCAAAACTTTGCGAAACTAGACGAATAAATGGTTCTGAATGGAAAATTTCAAGTGGTTCTGAGGTATTTTTAGAATTTATCCTTGAAAAATTAAAGTCAAAATCAGCTATTGACTCGGGTTGGTCAATATCATTTATCATTTGTAAGTCATATTCAGAATTTGGATTTTCAATTGAATTAAACTCAATTTTAAAAGGATTTTCTAAATTTTTATTATATCAATGAAGTCGTAAAAGCGTGACTGGTTTTTGATTTGGAGCTTTAATTCGCCAGTTTTTATTGTTTTGGGCTTGATTTTCAGTATTTTCAGTTTTTTCTGCCTCATTTTTCTTTTCAAAATCAACAGGATTTGTATAATAAATCTTATAAGCATTTATTAAAATATAATTTTTTTTATCAGGTACAATTATCCCTGGTTTTATAAGTCTAACCTCAAGAAAACGCCAGTTAGAATCAAAAATTTTTGAAATCTCGCGGTAAATTTTAAAATTATCTAGTTTCTCAAAACTATTTTTATTAGACTCTCCTTGATTATTTGTTTTGTCTCCTGAGTAAGAATTAGCTGCTTTTTCAAAGACTTTTTTTAAAAAGGTAGGGTTAATGTCCTGCTCTGCCTTAAATTTATCCTCATCTGCTAATATTCGATTTTTGTTATCAAAAACATAATATCTTGCGAGTTTTGAAGCATAAATTTTGTTTTTTTCTTCCTGGGATAAGTCAATTAAACTTGACTTATTTAAAAATCATTTTAACTGCATTGCATTAACTTCGGATACATAAAGATCAAATGATCTTGGATCTTGTTTTTTAAAAACTCCCTGTTTTTCTGGTAGTTCAAAATCTGGCCCAAAATTTTCATTAATTGCTGATCTAATTGATTTAATTCGTGAACTTCAACAAGAATAAGAAGTTAAAAAAACAAGTGGAACTGGCAAGAATAAAGCTAAAATTTTTCTAAATTTTTTTTTTAACATTTTGATTTTTAATTAAAAAGAGCGATATTTTTTAAACTTCACTTTCTTTTTTGATAAATTTAATAAGAGACAATAAATAAATGGAAAAAGATGAAAATTTAAACTAGTTATTTTTCAATTTTATTGTATAATATTATACCATAAAAAATTAGAATTAAAGGAAAATAAAATGCTAGAAGTTAGAGAATTATCGAAAATCTTTGCTGATAAAACTTTATTCCAAAATGTAAATTTAAAATTTACAGAAGGAAATACTTATGGCATTATCGGCGCAAATGGTGCTGGGAAATCCACTTTTTTGAAAATTTTAGCAGGACTTATTGAACCAAGTTCAGGCTCTATTCATATCTCACAAAACCAAAGAATTTCTGTTCTATCACAGAATCATTTTGAGTTTGATGAATTCAATGTCACCGATGTTGTAATAATGGGGAACCAAAAATTATACCAAATCCAACAAGAAAAAGATCAAATTTATGCAAATCCTGATGCAACTGAAGCAGATTATAACCGCGCTGGCGAACTTGAGGAAAAATTCGGGCTCCTAGGAGGATGAAGCGCGGAAAATGATGCCCAAATTTTGCTCTCTGCTCTTGAAATTCCCAAAAAATACTGAAATAGTAAGATGTCAGATTTAAAATCCGGCTATAAAGTCAAAGTTCTCCTTGCAAAAGCACTTTTTGGCAACCCCGATATTTTAATAATGGATGAGCCGACCAACCACCTTGATTTTAAAGCGATTAAATGACTGAAAGAATTTCTAATTAATTATAAAAACGTTGTTCTAATTGTTAGCCACGACAGCGATTTTTTAGACCAAGTTTGCACACATACAGTTGATATTGACTATGGCGAGATAAAAATTTTTACCGGAAATTACAGTTTTTGGAAACAATCATCAGAACTACTAAAGGAACTCCAGAAAAATGCTAATGCTAAAAAAGAGGAGCAAATCGCCAAATTAGAAGCATTTATTGCCAAATTTTCAGCAAATGCTTCAAAATCAGCCCAGGCAACTTCCCGGAAAAAATCACTTGAAAAAATCCAGTTAGAAGAAATTAAACCCTCCTCACGAAA
Organism: Mesomycoplasma hyopneumoniae J; assembly: GCF_000008205.1. NCBI lineage: Bacteria > Bacillati > Mycoplasmatota > Mycoplasmoidales > Metamycoplasmataceae > Mesomycoplasma > Mesomycoplasma hyopneumoniae. Next base: position 233,267 of record NC_007295.1, on the reverse strand, counting down.
ATATCCTTATATTCGTTTTGGAGTTTTCCCGCGGCCGGGAAAACAAGTTTTAAATGTTGAAAACTTAAGTTATAAAAATCCACTTACAGGTAATTTTTTATTTCAAAATATTTCTTTTAATCTTTTACCAGGTCAAAAAATGGTAATTTTTGCCGAAGATGATTTAGTTAAAACTAAATTACTTGAAATTTTAACAGGAAAAGAAATGCCAACTTCAGGAACAATCAGTTGAGGTTCGACAATCAAATTTGACTATCTTCCAGCAAATAATGATAGTTTTTTTAACGGCGATCTTGATTTATTATCCTGAATTTCACAATGGCCAAGTCTTAATTTACAACCAGAAAACAAGGATAATTCTACCCAGAGAATGCGAGGTTTTCTTGGAAGGATGTTTTTTAATGGCGATCAAGTTTTTAAAAAAGTTTCAGTTACATCTGGAGGTGAAAAAGTTCGTCTGATGTTCGCAAAAATGATGTTAAGCGAGTCAAATTTCCTACTTTTTGACCAACCACTTAATCATTTAGACTCTGAATCGATTGATTCATTCATTGAAGCTTTAAAACTTTATGACTCAGGGGTAATTTTTACCACTTTTAATCTTGCTTTGATCAACGAAGTTGCTAATGTTATTTTAGATATCAAAGAAGATAGTGCAATTTTTTTTCAAGGGAATTTGGCTGAATATGAGAAAAAAATAGGAATTTAGCTTTAATTTTTTCTATTTTTTATTTTTTATAGGAGAATTTAAGTTGCTTTCTGATACAATTTGTGCAATCGCTTCTGGGCAAATAAACCAGGCAATTTCAATCATTCGGATTTCTGGCCCTAATGCCTTTAAAATTATGGAAAAAATTTTTTTAGGTAAAGTCGGAAGGTCAATGGAGATAACTTTTGGTTGAATTCATGATGATAACCAAAAAATTGACCAAGTTTTAGTGCTCTGATTTGCTGGAAATAAAAATTTTGTCGGTGAAGACACTGTAGAAATTAATGCTCACGGCGGTGTTCTAAATACAAATTTAATTCTTGAGCTTATTTTAAAAACCAAACTCGCCCGCCTTGCAAATCCAGGTGAGTTTAGTCTCCGCGCTTTTTTAAATGGGAAAATTGATCTAGTAAAAGCCCAAGCCATTAATGATCTAATACATGCTGAGGTAAAAGTTCAACATCAAGCAGCTTTAAATCAATTTTTAGGAAAAAGTTCTAATTTTATTAAAAATTTAATTGAAAAAATTGAGGAAATTATCGGGATAATTGAAGTAAATATTGACTATCCAGAATATGATGATGTTGAAATTTTAACCTCAGATGTGCTTTTGCCAAGAATTAACCAATTATTAGCCGATTTTGATCAGTTAATAAAAATCGCAAATAATTCGCGCCTGATTTATCAAGGGATAAAAACTTGTCTTGTCGGAGCGCCCAACAGCGGAAAATCCTCACTTTTAAATATTTTAATTAACGAAAATAAGGCAATTATCAGCGAAATTCCAGGCACTACACGCGATGTTGTTGAGGGAAATTTTGTCCTTGACGGTCTTCTTTTTAAACTTTTTGATACCGCCGGAATTAGAAAAACTACTGAAAAAATTGAACAAATCGGTATTGAAAAATCTTATGAAAGTATCAAAAAAGCGGATTTAATTCTGCACATTATTGATGCTAGTGAAAAAAACAGGCAAAATTTAGATCTAAAAGCAAAAACGCGACCTGATCAGATTTATCTTAAAATTTATAATAAATCAGATCTTCTTGAAAATCAAGAGGAATTTAAAGATGAAATTTTAATCAGTGCAAAATATCAAAAAATTGAAAATTTACTTGAAAAAATCAAGTCAATTTTTGCTTTTTTAGGAAAAAACAAAGAATTTGTTGCTAATTCCTTCCAAATTTCGCAAATTGAGCTAGGAAAATTAGCAATTCTAGATGCAAAAACCAGTTTAGAATCTGGTTTTGGTCCTGAAATTGCAATTGTTGATCTCAGAATTGCCTGAAAAGAATTAAAAACTATTTTTGGCCGAGTTGATGATGAAAATCTTCTTGATTCAATTTTTTCAAAATTTTGCCTAGGAAAATAGCTCTTCTTGTTTTTCTAAAAGTGATTTTATCGTTTTGGCAATTGATCCGGAGTTACAATTGCCAATTTTTTGATAAGCAACGCTTAACAAATCAGGGGTTGAATCTTCCATTGCATAACCAAAACGAGCTAATTTTACCATAAAATAATCATTTGAACTATCACCAAAAGCGATTAACTGGTCAGGTTTTAGGTTATTTTTTTCTAATAGCATCTTAATTCCGTTAGCTTTATCAACATTTAAAGGGTTTATGTCAAGAAAAATACGGTTTGTAATTGTTACTTTATAGATATTTTTTAGTTTTTTTGACCATTTTTTATAAAGTTCAGCAATCACTGGAATATCATTACGGAAGGCAACTTGGGTAATTTCCTCTTTTTCGATGATTTCATATAATTTATCCTGATCTACTTTTTCATAGAAGTGCAGGTCCATTATTTTCTGTTTTTTTAGTCAGGGATGATTGTTTGTACTTGAAAATTCAAAAAGGTTATTAGGACTCGAGAAAGCACAAATCGAATCAGTTGCTTTACAATCTTTGATCAAATCAAAGATAATTTCTTTGCTAAGGCTACCATTATTGATGGTTTTTTGGGTTTTAGTATCATGGACTAAGGTTCCATTATTTGAAACTAGATAATGAAAATAAGGATATTTTTTGGCTAAATCAAGGCAGCCAGAAAGTCCTCGGCCGGTGGCTAGAGCTAAAAAGTGGCCTAATTCATAGAGTTTTTTTAAAATCTCTACATTTTCAGGATGAATTGTATTATCATAACGTAATAAAGTTCCATCCAGGTCAAAAGCAAAAAATAGTTTCATTTTAGTCCTTTTTTGGTTTTAGCTGTGGGAATAAAATTACCTCACGGATTGATTCATTCTTTGTTAAAAGCATTGTCAATCTGTCAATGCCAATGCCACAACCCCCGGCGGGTGGCATTCCATATTCAAGTGCTTGAACAAATTCATTGTCGATCTCACTTGCTTCTTGATTTCCCTGATTTTTTTCGATAATTTGGGCTTGAAAACGACTTAATTGGTCAATTGGATCATTTAATTCATCAAACATATTCGCAAATTCTTTACCACAGATAAATAATTCGGCCCTGAGAGTAAAATTAGGATTGTTTGGATTTGACTTGGCTAGCGGGGAAATTTCAATTGGATGACCTATGATAAAAGTTGGATTTATTAGTGTTGGTTCAACAAATTTTTCAAAAAATTTGTTGATTAGATGCCCTTTTTTGAAAAATGGCTCGATCTTCACCCCTTCTTTTTTTGCTTTTTCGACTAAATCAGCAAAATTAGCACTTTTTAAATCGAAGTTCATTAATTTTGAAGTAATCTCAATCATATCATAACGGGCAAATTTTTCCAAGAAATTAATTTTTTTATTTGAAAAATCAAAATTTGCCGGATCAAGATTTAATTTTTCAAATAAAAAACGAAATAAATTTTCGGTTTGATCCATTATTTTCTCTAAATTTGCATAAGCCTGATAAAATTCAATTGAGGTGAATTCGGGATTATGAGTTGAATCAAAACCTTCATTACGAAAAATTTTACCAATTTCATAGACACGGTCAAAACCGGCAACTAATAATTTTTTCAGCGGTAATTCCGTGGCAATTCGGAGATAAAAATTTTGACTAAGAGAATTATAATAAGTAATAAAAGGTTTTGCTGATGCCCCGCCTAAAACTGGCTGTAAAACGGGAGTATCAACTTCTAAAAAACCTTGGGAATCAAAAAATGTACGGATTAAGGAGATAATTTTACTTCTAAGTCGAAAAGTTTTTGCAGATTCTGAATTTACAAGCAGGTCAAGATAACGTTTCCTGTATTTCTCATCTGGATTTTCAATACCATAATACTGATCTGGTAAAGGGTGCAAGGACTTTGTAAGCAGAGAAAAATTATTAACTTTAATACTAAGTTGACCAGTTTGCGTCTTGAAAAGATAACCTGAAACCTCAATTATATCACCAAGATCTAAATTTGCAAAGATAAATTCATTTTTTTTTTGAAATTCTTTTGAAATATAAGCTTGAAATTGCAAGTTTTGACTAAAAATTATAAAAAATGGGCCGCGTTGGCGAATAAGTCGACCAGCAAAAGCAATTTTTACTTGATTTTCAAGGAAAAATTCCTTCGATTTTTGACTAAATTTTTCATTTATTTCTACTAAATTATCATGCTCAAAAGTTGAACTAGGGAAATTAAAACCATTTTTAACTAAATTTTTAAGCTTATCCCGGCGAAATTGTTGTTGATCATTTAGTTTTGACATAATTTTCATCACCTTAATAAAATTAAAAAGCTTTTTTTGAAAAAACTTTTTAATTTTTACTAACTTTTGCAAATTTCAAAAATAATTTATAAAAGTTAGTAAAAATAGAGTTTTTTTGTAATTAGAAATTTTCTTGACTTGAATCTGTTCCTGTTTCTGGACTAGTTTCTGGTTGGGATTTAAGAATTTGATTAAGAATCTCATCGGGTTTTATAGCATTATTTTCGGTTTTACTAACTTCCGGAAGCGGCATTAATGTCTCGGCTAATTGTTGGATTTCCTCGTAAACAATTGTCTCTTTTTCTAATAAAGTATCTTTAATTAATTCAAGAAGCAATAAATTTTCATTAATTGTTGCAAAAGCTTTTTTATATGATTCAGAGATAATCTGACGAATTTCAATGTCAATTTCATGGCCGACTTTGGAGGAAAAAGAGGCATTTTTTATATAATCACGCCCTAAAAATGGGGATGATTGATCCTGTTCATACTGAATTGGGCCAAGTGAAGACATCCCTCATTCAGTTACCATTTTTCGGGCAATTTTTGTTGCCTTTTCAATATCATTTGCTGCACCAGAAGAAATTTCCGACTTGCCATACTTAATTTCCTCAGCAGCTCGACCACCCATAAATGCAGCAATTGAGGCTAAAAGTTCCGATTTTGTACTATTGTACTTTTCCTCTTCTGGAAGCATAAGGTTATACCCACCACTGTTTCCACGAGGTACAATTGTAATTTTCTGGACTTTTACCCCTGATTTTAATTTAAGTCCCACTACGGCATGGCCAGCTTCATGGTAGGCAACCATAATTCTTTCTTTTTCAGTTATAACCCGGTTTTTTTTGGCTGGGCCACCGATTACCCGATCGATTGCCTCATCAATTTGTTCGTTTGTTATCACTTGAGTCTGCTCACGAACTGAAAGTAAAGTTGCTTCATTGATCACATTTGCCAGTTGGGCCCCAGAAAATCCTGGTGTTCGTTTGGCTATGTTTGCCAAAGTAATATTTTTGGAGATTCTTTTACCTTTTGCATGTAATTTTAAAATTGCTTCGCGTTCTTTTATATCGGGTAGATTAACAATTATTGATCGATCGAATCTTCCCGGACGTAAAAGTGCTGGATCAAGAACATCGGTTCGATTTGTTGCTGCAATTACCAAAAGTCCGGAATTTTCCACCATTCCATCCATTTCGACTAAAAGTTGGTTTAAAGTTTGTTCCCTTTCATCATTTCCGCCACCGATTCCTGACCCACGGGAACGGCCAATCGCATCAAGTTCGTCAATAAAAATTATTGCAGGGGAGTCATTTCGGGCATCTTTGAATAATTCACGGACTCTTTTAGCACCAACTCCGACATATAATTCAACAAAATTTGATGCCGAAATAAAGAAAAATGGAACATTCGCTTCACCAGCAGTTGCTTTTGCTAATAAAGTTTTTCCTGTTCCCGGTGGGCCGCCTAATAAAATCCCGCGCGGGATTTTTGCACCAGCAGCAGCATATTTTGTTGGATTTTTTAAATAGTCGATAAATTCGGCAATTTCTTCTTTTGCCTCAACATTTCCGGCAACATCAGTGTATTTTTTATCGGATTTAATTCTTATTGCTTGGTTTTTACCAGGATTAAAAAATCCGGCCCCCCCTTGAGATCCACGATTAACCCTGAAAACAAAATAAAGGAATACAAAAATGGTAACTGCGACTGGAAGATATGAGAGAATAATTTGAAAAAGTGAAGGATATGGGCGGTCAGCTGAAGCAATTGAAGGGAGAAAACTTTTTGAATAGCGTTCTCCACCTGCGAGATCTAATAATTTATTAAGCGCGCTGATTTTTTCAAGTGAAAGGCCAGTATAACTTGATGGGCTAGTTTTAATTGCAAGTGAGACTAACTCAGAATAAGTTGTAATATTGGTATTTTCGAGTTGATTTTTAATTGCCGGGCTAATTAGTGCATTTCCTGCCTGAAATTTACCAATCACATGGGGATTAGCAATGACTGTATAGGCATCTAATTCGCCATTAACGGAATCAACAACCTTAATTCTGTAGTCATTAATATCGAAAATAACAGCATAAAAAAAGTTTTTATCAGTTGCACTTTGAGCATTTTCGATTAATCTACGTTCAAAAAAAGAAAGATTTACAACCTTAAGTTGCGGCTGCAAATATTGATAAATTATATAACCTACTATTGACAAAGTAATTACTAAAAAAATTATCAGGCCAATTGAAGGTTTTTTTCTTGTTTTCGCTGCCATAATTTACCCTCCAGTTTATAAATAAAATACAAATTATTACTAAATTTTACTAGATTTTGGCAATATTTTTCACTTTTTTTTTATAATATAATTGTTTTTTTTTAGTAAAAAAGCCCCACTAGTCGATTTCCCGCAAATAAAATTAATAATTTCGTTAATTTTCCCCCTAGTTAATTTAACATTATCAAAATTTTGATTAACAAATAAAAAAATAATTTTTGACTTAATTTTTATCTTCTTAAAGAAATTTATATTATACCCTGTTTTCTGTCAATTTTGCAAAATTTTTTTCTGATTTTTTAATATTATTAATTTAAATATGTTTATTAAATAATAAAATAAAAAAAGAAAAAAAAGTGAAAAATCACTCTTCTTTTCCAATAAAAACCTGATTTGATTACGTTGATATTTGCCCGTAAAATTTGATTGATCATCAAGATAGGGAATTTTTTTTTGTTGACAAATTTGAATAATTTGTTTTTTTGTTCTCCAATACAAAAAAGGACGCAAAATCTCCATATTAAAAAGGTTATTTTTTTTATGTATTCCTCAAAAAGTGACAATTTTTTTCTGTTTTTTCTGCAAAAAAACTGTCTCAAGAAAATCATCACGGTGGTGACCAACCAATAATTTAGTACAATTAAATTCTTTATAAATTTTTTCAAAAAATTGATAACGGCCCAACCTAAGCCCGCTTTGTAAATTTTTTTTAATCTTAAAACTATCAAATGATAGAATTTTCAGCTCTAAATTGTATTTTTGACAAAATTTTGAAACCAAAAGTGTCTCAAAAATTGCTTCAGGGCGCAAATTGTAATTTATATGAGCTACAATTACATCCTGATTTTTATATTTATTGAGCAAAAACATTGAATCAGAGCCACCTGAGACACCTATTAAATATTTTTCTTTAGACTTTATTTTTATTTGCATTAAATTTTTCGATTGTTGTAATAAAACTATTAGATAAATAAAAAATCAGAATATTAGCTGCTTCTTCAATTACAAGTTTAATTTTTGCATTATCTTTAGGTAAAAAGGGTGATAAAACATATTCTTTTGCATTTTCGCCCCGAGAAATACCAATTTTTAGCCTTTTAATTTCTTTTGTTTTGCATTTTTCGATAATATGGGCCATACCGCGTTGACCACCGGCACTGCCGGTTGTTTTGATTGCTGCCTGGCCGACCTCAAAATTCATATCATCATAGATAATCATTAAATCTTGAGTATTAATTTTATAAAATTTAATTAATTCCTCGACAAAATCGCCGGACTTATTCATAAAAGTTGTCGGTTTTGCTAGAATAAAATCGGGCTGTTTTACATAAATTCCATTTTCGGTTTTCTGATCAAAACTAAGAGCTAATTTTTCCGCTAGTAAATCGAGAACTCAATAGCCGACATTATGTTTGGTTTTAGCATATTTCTCCCCGGGATTACCAAGGCCGACAATTAGTTTCATTTCTAAATTTACCTTTGTTTTTATATTATTTTTTTATTTTTGGAGTCAAATTGGAAGGCTAATTACTTCATCATCACGCAAAAAATTTATTATATCATCAAATTCGGAAATAGGATCAAAATTATTAAAAAAAATTTCAGGAAAAATTCTTTGGCCCTCAAAAGTAAAATAATGGTCTTTAAAAAATCCTCGAATCTCCTTCTCAATAATTTGATGAATTTCTTGATCTAATTCAGAAATTGGCTTAATAGGAACTAAGGTTTTACTATCAACTTCAAAGACTAAAATATTTCTTTCTTCATCAAACATCACAGAAAAAAGACGTTTATTTTCTAATTCTTTATAAAAAATTAAATAAAATTTCTCATAGACGGGTTGTTTTCCCTTGAGCTTGTTATGTTTTATGATTAAACGAGCTTCATCGGATAGGTTAATTTCTGGTTTGTTGTCGGTTTTATCCATTTTTTTTATCCTTTTTTTGTATTTAAAAATCTTTCTAATATTATCTGAGCGGCTAATTTATCAATTACTTTTTGCCGTTTTTTAAAGGAAATTCCTAAATCTAATAAAAAAGTTTGAGCTTGTTTTGTAGTCAGCCGCTCATCTTGAAAAACCACTTTAATTTCATAGTTTTTTTTTACTAAATCAGCAAAGTATTCAACCATTTTTGTCCGCGGGGAAATTTTACCAGCTAAGGTTAAAGGATAACCTAGAACTAAGATTGAAATTGGATATTCCTTCATTCAAAATGCAATTCGGGAAATTACACTGGCAAAATCATAACGATTAAAATTAAACTGTTCAAGTGGATAGGAAATTTTTCAGTTTTGATCAGAAATTGCAAATCCACAAGTTTTGATGCCAAGATCAAGTGCTAAAATTCGGTTATATTTTCCCATAAAAGTTTAATGAACACCTCTTTTTCTGGTTTTTTTTGAATTTTTCCCTGGGCAATCTTATAATTTCCACCTCCTGAGCCAGTAAAAATTTCAAAAATTTTTTCAAGAATTTGATTAGAAGCTAAAATTGCAGAAGAAACAATGATTAAAAATTCATTATTAACTAAATTAGCACCTAAAATAAAGGATATTCTTGGATTTTGTTCTCTTCAGGTGGCGGCTATTTGCTTTAAATTATGCAGTGGAAGGTTAAAATCTAAATAAAAACTAAATTTGCCAATTTCAATTATTTTATTTGCATCAAGTTCCGATTTTGCTATTCTTAATTGTGATTTTAGAAGTTTTTTATAATAAATTCTTAGATCATCTTCTATTTTTTTTAGGTAATCAAATTGTTGCTCTAAATCAACTAAATTTGGTAAATTTAGGCCAAAATTAGGCTCAATTTTCTTAATTTTGTTTTTCAATGCGGAAATTTTACTTAAAATTTCCTGAATTTTTCCTTTCAAAAACTCAAAATATTTATTCCAGGAAGTAACTGCTCTGATTCGATAAATTCCCGACCCTTTGCTTTGGCAGCTTAAAATTGTAAATTTTTCAAGTAATTCTGTATTTTCAATATGAGTTCCCCCACATAAATCAGTTGTGATTTTATCAAAAATCACCAACCGTAACGAATTTGGGTCCATATATTCTGATTCTTCCAGTGTCATAATTGCATTGAGTTTTTGGGCCTCTTCAAGATTTGTAACTAGGTATTTCCGTTTAATTTTCTGATTTATGTAAGAATTTATGCGATTTTCAACCGATTTTATTTCTTGATCACTTGGTTTTCGATTAAGTGGAAAATCGAAAGTTAGGCGATCTTCATTATTATCAGATCCTAACTGTTTAATCTCAGAGCCAAATTCTTGTCTAAGTGAGGCAAATAAAAGGTGGGTGCCTGAATGGTTTCTCTCTAAATTCAGCCGGTTTTTTGTATCTAATTTAAGAAAAACCGGCTGATTTTTAACAATTTTCCCTTTAAAGACATGAATATTATTTAAAAATTTATCTTTAAAAACATCAAGAATTTCAATTGTTGAATTATTTTGAATAATTCAGCCTTGATCATGTTTTTGACCACCGGCTGTTGCATAAAAAGGAGTTTTTTCAAAAATTACATAAGATAAATTTTCACCGTTTGTTTCAGCTACTTCTTCGTCTTTATTCGCTAAAAAGCTAATTTTGGTCTCAATATGATGAGTATGATAACCAATAAAATCCGAAATTTTAGCTTTAATTTGAGTTAGTGAATTAATCACTTTTTGCATCCCAGTAGTTTTTTTTGCCCTTGAAATCTGTGAATGTTTTTCTTGAAATTCCACTAATTGACTAAGATCAAAATCAATGTTCTTTTCAGCAAGAATTTCCTTTGTTAGTTCAACCGGAAAACCATAAGTTTCAAAAAGTTTGAACACAGTCACAGGTTTTATCTGATTTTTGTTAATTTTTAGTTGACTTTCAAGTAAATTATACCCTATTTCCAAGGTTTTTGCAAAATTTTCTTCTTCATTGAGAATAATTTTGCTAATTGTTGGAATATCAAAACGATAATCTAAAGTTTTGCCAACAATTTCCACTAATTTATAAAGAAAAGGGTGACTAATTCCTAATTCTTTTCCATTCCAATATGCTCGACGAATCAAGCGGCGAATGATATATCCCCGGTGTAAATTTGAAGGTTGAACCCCGTCATTTATTGCTAAAGTTATTGCTCTAATATGATCGGCAATTATGCGAAAACTTTTATTAATTTGTGTTTGTCGAGGTTCTTTTAGAAAATAGTTCTCAATTTTGTATCGAAAAACAGTGTTTTTCTCAATTTCAGCAATAATTGGTAGAAAAAGATCGGTATCATAATTAGTTGGGCCATCTTGTAAAATCGAAACAATCCGTTCAAAGCCAGCTCCGGTATCAATATTTTTTGATTTTAATGGTGTATAATTTTGCTGGCCATCATTGTTAAATTCAGAAAAAACTATATTTCAGATTTCAATAAAACGGTCATTTTCAATCTCATTTTTGATTAGTTCGCTCCCTCGACTATCAAATTTTGGCCCGCGGTCAAAATAAATTTCACTACAAGGACCACAAGGCCCCTGACCTAAATCCCAAAAATTTGTTTTTCTGCTACCTTTTATTAATTTTTCATTAGAAAATCCCAAACTTTTTCATTTTTCAAAAGTTATATCATCACCATCATAATAAGTAATAAACAAATTTTTGGGATCTAATTTTAACTTTTTAGTTAAAAATTCATAAGCATAGTCAATTGCTTCTGTTTTAAAATAGTCACCAATTGAAAAATTCCCAAGCATTTCAAATAAGGTGTGATGGCGCGAGGTTAGACCAACATTTTCAATGTCATTTGTTCTTAAGGCTTTTTGGGAGTTTACAAGTCGTTTTGATGGGGGAATTTTTTTGCCAGTAAAATAATCTTTTAAAGTGGCAACTCCTGAATTTATTCAAAGAAGTGAGTCATCATTTTGGGGAACAAGTGGTTTTGATTCGATAAAAAAATGATTTCTTTCGCGAAAAAAATCAATTCAAAGTTGTCTTATTTTGTTTGCTGATAATTTTTCCATAGTTTTTCCTTCTTTTTTAATAATTTTAAACTATTTTTTAAATAGTTTATCAATTTTCCTTTAAAATTTTTATTATGTATCGCTTTTTTGTCAATGAAAAACAAGAAAATTTCTTTATCTTAACAAATATAACCTTAAACCATATTAAAACTGTAAGAATTAGAAATGAAAATTTTATTTGTGTTTATCAAAATGAATTCTACCTTGTGAGATTAGTGCCTAATTCAAACAAAGCAGAAATAATTGAAAAAATTAAGGGGAATAACGAACCAAAAAACAAAGTTGTTCTCGCGCTTGCAATTTTGAAGACAAAATCATTTGAATTTGCAATCCAGAAAGCTGTTGAAATTGGGGTTAGTGAAATTTGACCTTTTTATAGTAAAAATGTTTCCCAAAAAATAAGCGGAGATCTTGAAAAAAAACTCAAAAGATGAGAACAAATTTGTCTTCATAGCGCCCAACAAAGTTTCCGCAATTTGATCCCGAAAATAAATTTACCTATAAATTATAAGGATCTTTTAGAACAAGCCAAAAATTTTCCAGTAAAATTAATCAGTTTTGAAAGAGCAAAAAATAATATAAATATCCCTGATAACCCCCAAAATACAATTATAATCATTGGGCCTGAAGGTGGGTTTGATGATGTTGAAATCCAACAAGCAGAAAAATTAGGGTTTCAAAGTATCACACTCGGGAAAAGAATTCTTAGATCGGAGACAGCAGCAATTTTTCTTTTAACAAAATGTATAAAAGATTAATTTTGGCTAGAAATGCAAATTTTTATAAAAATTTGCATTATTAAACATCCTTTTTCAACGAAAAAATAGATTTAATAATATATCACCAATATTATCAAAAAATTATAAAATAATCAAAAAAAAGTAAAAATAGCTTCTTTTTCCTAATTTTTTCCACTTTTAATTAGGGTTTGCTTTTTATAATTTAAATAAAAAATCTCCAAATAAGTTTTTGGAGATTAATTCTTCTTTGTTTTTATTGTACTTTTTTTAATTTTAATTTATTTTTTAAACTGGAATTTTTACTAAATTCTGTTTTTTAACAAAAATTTGATCGTTACTTTTTAACATAGTTTCTAATCAACCCGTTAATTAATTCACTTCTTTTTGTTAAACTTCCTTTCTCTGCAAATGATTTATCATTAAATATTGCCAGCGTTTTTAATATAATTGTAGGTTCTTTTTTAGCGTTTTGTTGTGGTTTTTTATTTTGTTCGCCTGGGCCGATTTGATACCAATCAAGATGAAATCATTCTAAAGTAAAGAAATTTGGCAAGGTGTCTTTAGGGTTAATCTTGAAATTAAGACGTTTTACACGTTTTGGGTACTTTGTTGGAAAAAAATAAGAATTTACCTTAATTGAATCCTTACCAGCAAGAATTTCATATAAATAAGTACCATTTTCAACAATTTCTTTGGTTTTAGGTATGTTATTATCTGAATTTTTAACTTTAATTACAAGTCCTTTTCCTTTTCTATCGGCTAAAAGATTAATCCAATTACCATCAGAAATATTTTTTGCATCAAAAACTAAATAAATTGCTCCGGTATATAAAGAAGTTGATATTTCTTTTTCTGGATTAGACGGTTTTGACTGTAATTTCAAAGGTTTCCTTAGCTCTAAACCTTGATCAGTTTGAATTGCATCTTCTGATTTAAATATTAATTTATTATCACTTAAATCTTTTAGGATAAATTCTTTTTTATCTTTTCCTTGATCTTGATAATTAATTGTTCCATCTAGAAATACATCGGGATTGAATTTCTTAATTATATCATAGGCAGATTTATTAGAATTAATAATATTATTAAGACTAATTTTGGACTGGGCCAAAATTAGATTTTGATTAGTTTTATCAACTAATTTAAAATCAAAAAATAGCTTATTTCCTAAAGTTGAGATCTCATATTCGCTTTTTGTATTTTCAAGATTATAAATATTAGCGAAATTAAAAGCTGTTCAAATGCTTGTCCCAAATTTTTCATTTTCTAAGGCTAAATTCGTACTGGTTGTGGAATTAGAATTCAAATTTTGACTAGTTTGAGGGGATGAAGTGGAAACTGGTTGTGTTTGCTGACTTTGACTTTGTCCCTTAGCTTCTTCTGCAAAAGTGCTTACCTTGACTGTTTTTGCTGAATTTTCTGTTGTTTTAGCTAGTGAAACCTCTGGTTTTTTCGGTTGTGTGGGGCTATTTTTTTCTGTTTTTTGAGTATTTGCCTTTGATTTTAAGCCCTCAATCACGGTTTTTAGCTCTTGTTTTACTTTTTCCTGGTCTTGGTCAACTAAATATTTTCCCGTATTTAATAAATAAATGCTTTTAAGAACTTCTTCACTTGGATTTTCCAAATTAGTCACTGTTTTTGCTAGTTCAAAAAGACGATCAACTCGCTGTTTTATTTCATTTGAGGATAAAGTTTTTGCATCTTGATCTTCAGGCATTGAAAATTCTTTAACTGCTTTTATCGTTCCAAACATTTGGGCAACAGCGGCTTGGTATTTATTAAAATCAACTTTTAGATCAACAAAAACTGGAAGATCCTGGATGATAAATTTTTTATCAATAGCTTTTCGTTTTAAAGAAGCAGTAATTTCAAAGCGAATTTTTTGATTTTCAACTAGTTTTTTCTTATCAACAACAGAGATCTGACTTGGATCTAAAAGTTTGGGAATAATACTTAAATAGACAGTTCCGATTTTGGTATTAAGAAAAAAATTTGTCTCACTTAAATCAAAAAGATCTTTAAATTCTTTACTTTTTGTTAAAATTTGGGATGTATTTGCTTTTGAATTTGGAGATCCATATCAATAATCAGAGAGGCTAATTTTATCTTTTACTAGTGCCATTTGCAAATCATCTTTGGTTTTTAATTTGCCTTGAAGATTTGTTTCAAGTCAGGATTTTAGAATTTTAGAAATTTCCTGATTTGAAATCGCGCCGCGAACTTCAAGATTTAAATTCATAGTTTTTTTAGTTGAAATTTGCACTAAATTAAGTCCAAGAACTAATTTTCCATCTTTATTTAACAAAGTTAATAATTTTTTTCGATCCAAAACTGGGTCTAATTGATAATCTGGACCTAAAAATACGGGTTCTCCTAAGGAATTATAAAGTGAAAGACTCGCTTTTGATGCAACCAAGGCTCTTTCAAGTCGTGAAAATCAATTACTTCCTCTTTCATTTTCAAAATTTTGGGCAAGTAAAATTTGGAATTCCATCAAAGTTAGATTTGCCCTTGAAAGATCAACAAAAGACTTGCTTGAATCAATTTGGCTAAAATCAAAATTAGTTCTAGCTTGTTCTGTATTTCCAAAGCCTTTAAGTACAATTTGTTTTGAATAAGTTATTTGATCCTTATCAGATTTTGCATAAATAACAACATTTTTAATTGAATTTTGATCAACTACTGCATTTTCTAAATCAAAACTAACTGAATAATCATTGTTTATTAGTTCACTTAAATCAAAAGCAGAAACAAGATTATAACGATAAAGATCGCTTTTGGCAGCAGTTAAAACTGTTTTTGCCGATCATTTTTTAAAATTATCTTTAATTTTAAGATTTAAAACAATTGAATCAAATTTTTCCTGACTAATTTTAGCATTTTTTGTTACTTTTAGCTGACTTGGGATCTGATTTAGATAAGAATAATATGATTTATTATAAGAATTAATTCCGACAACTATACCAACAGCGGCTGATAAACTAAGACTAATTCCGGCAATTGTTGTTATTAATCAAAAAGGTTTTTTAAGTAATTTTGCTAACTTCATAGGATAAATACCTCCGGGTTTTATTTAGATTTTAATTCCTGATTATTATTACTTTGTTTTACTGTTATTTTAACTTTTAGACTTGATTTTTTAGGATCACCGGATTTTGAATCATCCCTTAGGACAAAGTATAGCAATTTAGCATCTCCAGCGATATTATCCTCGATTAGTTCAACCTCTGTTTTCCAATTTTTACCTTGTTTTTTAATGATTTCGTCAATTTTTTTACCTAATTCAGGAAGGTAATTAGTTAATTCGGTAGTTGTGCTTTGTTGATTAGAAGCACCCTCTGCTTTTTTCCCTTGACTAGGTGCGCCTTCGGCTTTTTTGCCTTGGTTAGGAGCGCCTTCGGCTTTTTTCCCTTGACTAGGTGCGCCTTCGGCTTTTTTGCCTTGGTTAGGAGCGCCTTCGGCTTTTTTACCTTGATTAGGAGATCCCTCGGTCATCATTGGGTGGCTAAGTTTCTGATATTGTTCACTAGTTACCTTGACTTCCTGGAATTGATATTGAAGATTTAAAACAGTTTTATCTAGTTCCTTTATTATTTTTTGTTCTTCATACTCGCTTTGATGAACTAGTTCTAAAAATACATTAATTTCCGGTGTTTTTAGGCTTAATTTATTTTCGTCAGTATATTCTAATTTATAACTAAAAGCCATTGGGAAATAGTCTTCTTTTGGTTTATTTGTAAGTGAAAAGCCAGTATTAGTATTAGTATTAGTAGCAACTGGTTTTGCTGCTACTGGTTTTGCTGCTACTGGTTTTGCTGCTTCAGGTTTAGCTGCTACTGGTTTTGTTGTTTCAGGTTTAGCTGCTTCAGGTTTTGCTGCTACTGGTTTAGCCGCTTCAGGTTTAGCTGCTGGGGGCTGAGGTAATATACCTTTTATTTTATTATCTAATTCTTTAACTTTTTTATCTACTTCTTCTCTTTTACCTTCTTTTGTAGTTTCCCCTTTTTTGATAGCTTCAAATGAATACTGAAGATTATCGTCTAATTTTGCTCAAGGAGCAAAATTATTAAATTGGGCTGCTTTAAGGAAAAATGCTTTTAAAAAATCACCGAAGGTTTTAAAATCAGTCCCTTCAAGTAGATTTTTATCTAAAATAGTAGTTTTAAAAGCCGAGTTCTCAATTAAAGAATATTTTTTAAGAGCTTCAAAAATTTGCGCCTCATTTTTGCCTTCTAATTCAGTTTTTACACTTTGGGGCAATAATAAAACTCCGTAAAATCCATCAGATTTTATTACATCATTACGAGCTAAAATATTAAAGGAAAGTTGGTGAATTTCTTTTATCTGATTGTAAGGATCCTTTTTTTTCCCTTCCAAAAATTTTAATTTATCTGCTTCTGCAAAAATATCTTTTGTATATTGGAAAACCTCTTTCGGGAATTGCGCCCTGTTAGTTTCTAGTCCCCATTTTTTTGCTAGATCATAAAGAGTCTCTAGAACTGTTAATTTGTCCTTGGTGAGTAAATCCTGGAAATAACTAGCAACTTGATGTCCATTTTTAAAAAAGTTATTACTTTTAAGACTTGAAATTACTTGTTCTTTTGTTGTTTGTGGTTGATTTAAAACTGAATTAGAACCCAATTTAACTTGTTCTAAATGTCTTGTAAATCTTTGGATATCAGCTTTTTCAGGATGCTGAATTTTTCCTGTTCAGGAATTAAGCACGGATTTAAAGGCCCCGAATTCATAGGCATAATTTCCATCAAGTGCTTGATAGATTTCTTGGTTTTTATTCCCTTTAAAAAGAGCTTCAACTTCAACTTTGGCAAGTTGAGTATTATATGGATTTAAGATATTACCATAGTCTAATTTTGCTTGTTCTTCTTTACCTTTTTCAAAAAATGGTAAATATTCGGTTTTAAAAATTTGCTGATTGATATTAGGGAGATCAATTTTTGGACCTTTTTTAAATCCAGTTAATTTAAGAATCCCTTCTTTTACAAGAATATTATCTTTTGTATCTGGATATAAATCATCGGCAAAAAATTTATCTTTAATTTCAAGGCGGTAGGGAATTAAAATTATTGATTTATCTTTTTTATCAAGACTTGCGCTTGCTGCATCTAGGCTATATTCTAAATTTGGCGAGTTAAGACGGTCGTTGAATTTTCCATTGTATTTACCAAAGTCATAAATATTTTCTTTTTTATTTAAAAGATTACTAATTTCTGCCTTGGTATGACTGGATCTCTTGTCTCCAGGGAAAAATCCAGATTTAATATCTGCTAGAAATTCATAGGCAGAAAGATTTTGACCCTTTGCATTTAAATCTTCTTTTTGCATATTTTTCAGTGTTAAATTATTAACAAAATCCTCAAAATTTAGAAAATAAGAAGAATTATCTTTTTTCATTAATCTTAAAATGTTAATAACTGGCTGAACTTCATCTGGGCTAGCTAAAATTTCACGGGCACTTTGACTAAGATCTGCTTTTAAAAACAGCGAAGGAATTTGGTTCTGGATACTTACATATTGATTAGTTGAACTATCTTTTGCAAAGCTAAATTCAAAAATATTACCTAAATTATTAGGTAATTTATTCTCAGGAGCATTATTTAGTCTGTTTATTAAATTTTTAAGTACTGGAAAATAATTAGCAAGCTTTATATCTAAATCCTCAGCATTTCGCGCTGTATTTAAATCGTATTGGAAATCAATAGCTCTTAGAGTTGAGGGATCTTTTTGGCTGCTTGTTTTTTCATCAGCAAAATTTGTAATTTTTGTTGATAAATTTTCAATTTGTTGATTTAATTTTTCGGTAATTTTTTTAAGCGAAAAATTAAATTCGGCAACTAAAAGATTTGACTGTTTGGCAAAAGCAACTGTTTGCTCATAAATATCAGATTTGGCAATATCACCATTATGAAGTTTTTGTAATGCCTGAAATTTTACCTTAAAATTTTGATTGACATCATCAGGGATAATTTCAAGAATCTCAAAAGTTATTTTCGCTTTGGTATATTCAGGATCTTGAAAATTAATTTTTTCTAACTGATCACCGTTTTTAGTAAAAAAGGAAAAGGAATCAATAACTTTTTCTTTATTTCTAATATTGTTATTAGAATCAACTAGTCACCTTTTGACTATTTTATAATCAGAATCAGTCTCAAAAGCATAAGGACTAAAAGCTAATGTTGAAACTTTTGCGGCAAAATCATTTGCAATCTTTCGTGGGCTTTCTGATCTGTATTTTGCCAAGCTGCTAAGTCCGACAGTTAGGCCAAAAACTCCAAGACCAACAATTCCGGCAGTCAAACCAATTTTAAATGTTTTTGATTTTTTACTCATATTTTAAACCTCAATTATCTTGGTTCTAGGAAATAAATTTTTCATTTTCTCAATCATATAATATAATTTAGATATCTAATTTTTTTAAAAGTTTTGCAAAATAAAAAAAGATAAGTGAAAAATTTATTTAACTTGTACAATTAAAATTATACTTTTTTTTTTTTTTTTTGCAACAAAAAAGTTTGGAAATTTTTTTATCATTGTTTTTAGGCCACTTTTTTGAAAGATTTGAATAGTTCTAAATTTCTAATCAGTCTTCTTTTATAATTTATTTTAGTATAAAAAAATTTGAACAATTTAAATAAATAATCCAATATTAAAATTAGGATTATTAAAAAAACAGCAGTTTTTAATGCTGTTTTTTTAATAATTTTAGAACTTTACTAGGAAATTTTCTTCTATATTTTTTTATTAATTTTGAATTAAAAAAGGAAGACTAATAATTAAAAGTAAAAATCCAAAAATAAATCCTAAAAAAATAGGTAAAAGTGAGAGTTCTTTCTGTTTTTTTTTAATAAAAGCATAGTCAATTTTTGGAGTTTCTGTTTTAAATCCCCGTTTTTCTAAAATTTTATTCTGGGAATTAATTCTTCATTTATGATAAGAAACCGAAAAACTACTAAACAATCCAAGTCTAAGAACGCTGCCAAGGGCAGAAAGCGAGATGGCTAAAAGCCCACAAATGGAGATTGCATCATATCAAGCTTTTTTTTGAACAACAATAATTACAACAGCAATTATTATTAAAAAAATTAGTCAAAAAATAAGCGCTAAAATTGAGCGTTTTTGTAATTTTCTCCGAAAAATCGAATTAAAAAAGAAAGAAAAATTAGCTTTCATATAAAATCACCAATAATAAATTATAAATAATTTTGATATTATTATACAACAAAAAATCCAAAACTTGGTTGTTATTAACAAGTTTTGGATTTTAATTTAGCTTGCAAAACCACTGGATTTTTGCTTACTGTGGCATTATTTTTTTCTAGTTTTTGGATATTTACCTTTGATATTAAGCTGACAATCACGTTTTTTATCTCAGATTTTATACTTTTCTGGTCTTGATCAACTAAATATTTTCCTGTATAATATAAATAAATGACTTTAAGAACCTCTTCTTTGGAATTTTTACAATACCTTTAATCATTTTTAGAGAATTTTTTTTTTTTTTTTTTTTTTTTTAAAAATTTGGAAAAATAGTAATAATATTCAGACTTTTCAAACTTACTAGTTTTAGCTGCTAAGGGTAAAAAAATTTTTTAAAAAAATTATTGAATTTTTATTTTTTGTGTATAATTTAATCTTACCGTTAAAGGATGATGATGCATAAGGTTGCAGTACGCGAGAGTGAGTTGTTATCGTGTATTGGTTTTTATGTGGAGTTCGTTCAAAATTTATGAACAGGAGCAACTCAACTATATTTTTATGAATACAACATCAATTAAAATTAAGTTAAAATCATTTGATCATCGTCAAATCGATGCTGCGGCTAAAAAAATTATTCTTCTAGCTCGCGAACTTAATATAGAAACTCGGGGGCCGGTGCCTCTACCGACTTCAAGAGCAATTTATACAATTCTTAGATCAGTGCATATTAATAAAAAATCACGTGAGCAATTTGAAAGTCGAACACACAAAAGACTTGTAATTTTGAAAGTTTTACCTACAAATCAAAAACTAGTAACAGAAAAAATTTCAAGATCACAACTTCCTGCTGGGGTTTGAATAGAAATCGAGGTAAGCTAAAATGAAAGGAATTCTAGGAAAAAAGGTTGGAATGAGCCAACTTTTTACAACAGAAGGAATTGCAATTCCTGTAAGTATAATTGAGGTTCCTGAAAATATTGTAACTAAAATTATTACAAAAGAAAAAAATAGTTATGATGCGATTCAACTTGCAGCTTTTGATAAAAAACAGTCCCGTTTTTTAAAGCCAGAAATTGGTCATTTTGCAAAAGCAAATACAAAGCCAAAGCGATTTATCAAGGAATTCCGTGATTTTCAAGGTTATAAATTAGGCCAAACTGTTGATGTCTCAATTTTTAGTCCTGGTGAATTTGTTGATGTAACCGGAACTTCAAAGGGAAAAGGGTTTGCCGGAACAATTAAGCGATATAACCAAGCAATCGGACCTAGATCCCATGGGGGTGGAGGTGGATCAAAACCGATTCGTCAAACTGGATCGCTTGGAGATATCTCTGGTAATAAAGTTGTTAAAGGGATGACAATGCCAGGGCGTTTAGGACATGAAAAAGTTACAAAACAATCATTAGAAATTATAAAAGTTGATAAGGAAAATAACTTATTAGTCTTAAAAGGTTCAGTTCCTGGTCCAAAAAAATCTTTTTTAGTGATAAAATCAGCGATAAAAAAACCTAATCCAAAAAATCCAGTTAGTCTTTTTGTGCCAAATTCGGATAAAGAGGTAAAAAATGAATAAAATTTCAGAAATTAGCATTCAAAGTCAGAAAACTGAAAATTTAGTTAAATTTAATGCTAATGATGACTTACCCAAGTCATTATTTGAGCAAAAAGAACCACATTTTCAAGCAATTTTTGACTCGATTTTATCAGAAAGGGCCTCAAAAAGACTCTCTACTCATAAAGTAAAAAACCGCGCTGAAGTTTCTGGAACCGGAAAAAAACCCTGAAAGCAAAAATCGACAGGAAAGGCGAGAGCTGGATCTAAAAGATCACCAATTTTCGTAGGTGGTGGTCGGGCTTTTGGGCCAACTACCCAAAGAAATTATAATTTAAAAGTAAATAAAAAAGTAAAAAAATTAGCTTTTATTTCAGCGCTTTCCCAACTAGCTCAAAATCAACAAATTCTTGTAAATGATTTTTCAATGAATAAAATTTCAACAAAATTACTAGTTGATCAATTAAAAATTTTTAAAATTGACCAACTTCGTCACATTTTAATCGCTTCTAGTGATCCGAATTTGTTTTTATCGGCACGAAACCTACCAAATGTTGAGCTGGTAAAAACGAATTCGCTAACAGTTGAATCACTAATTAAGGCCGATTTGTTAATAATTTCCAAAAATGAAATTACTAATTTGGAGAAGAGAATCTAAAAAATGAATGTAAATGAAATAATAAAAGGTCCAATTTTAACTGAAAAATCTTATCAATTAATGTCTAGTGGCGTTTATTCTTTTAAAGTTAGTCCAAAAACTAACCGTTCTGAGACAAAAAAAGCAGTTGAATACATTTTTAATGTAAAAGTTGAAAAGGTAAATATTTTTACTGTCCCAAAAAAAGAAAAAAAACTAGGAAAATCAAAAGGGTTTACTACCAAATATAAAAAGGCGCTTGTAAAATTGATGCCCGGTTATACAATTAATCTTTTTGAAGACGAAAGTCCTCAAGATCAAAAAGATTCTGAAACTGTAAGCGAAAATACTGAAGAAAAAGCAAAAATTGCCAAGAAAAAAGCCGAATTAGAGGCTAAAAACAAAGAGATTGCAGAGAAATTAGCTAAAAAACAAGCCGAATTAGCAAAAAAAGATTCTGAAACTAACGAAAATCAAGAAAAAAGGATTGAAAATCAAACCGAAAACCAGGAAAATAGTGCTAATTAAGGCCGAGCCGGAAAATATTTCAAAGAAAAGAAAACACAAAAACTAAAAAAGACCAAAAAAATGTCTAGTTTAGCGCTCGGAAAAATAAAGACAAAAAAATCTTCAGAAAGGAGAAACAAATAATGGCACTTAAGTATTATAAACCGACAACAAACGGCCGCCGTCATATGTCTTCGCTTGATTTTGGGGCAAATTTAACAACAAATAAGCCCGAAAAATCGCTGCTTACAATTCTAAAAAAACATTCAGGTCGAAATTCGCAAGGAAAAATTACAGTTCGTCATCAAGGCGGAAGACATAAAAGAAAATATCGCTTAATTGATTTTAAAAGAAACAAGGATGATATTACTGGAATTGTTAAAACAATCGAATATGATCCAAATAGGTCAGCAAATATTGCCCTAATTTCCTATATTGACGGGGAAAAACGTTATATTTTAGCTCCAAAAAACCTCAAAGTGGGCCAAAAAATAAGTTCAGGACCCAAATCTGATATTTTAGTGGGAAATGCACTTCCACTGGCTAAAATTCCGGAAGGAACTTTTGTTCATAATATCGAGTTAAAACCGGGTGCGGGAGCAAAACTAATTCGCTCAGCAGGAACTTGAGCCCAAATTCAAGGTCGCGATGAGAACGGAAAATACGTAATTTTAAAGCTAAAATCCGGAGAATACCGTCGGATTTTAGCAACTTGCCGGGCAACAATTGGCGTTGTCGGTAATGAAGAAAATTCACTTGTTAATATCGGGAAAGCCGGAAGAAATCGCCATAAAGGAATAAGACCGACAGTTCGCGGTTCGGTTATGAACCCTAACGATCACCCTCATGGAGGTGGTGAAGGAAAACAGCCAATTGGAAGAAAATCACCGCTGACTCCATGGGGGAAAAAAGCACTTGGAGTTAAGACAAGAAACCCGAAAAAACCTTCAACTAAATTGATAATCCGCTCAAGAAAGGAAACTAAAAAATAATGGCTCGTTCACTAAAAAAAGGACCTTTTGCTGATGATCATCTTTTGAAAAAAGTCGATGAAGCAATTGCGAAAAACTCAAGAAAACCAATTAAGACTTGATCTCGTAGGTCAACTATTTTTCCCCAGTTTGTTGGACTAACTTTTTTGGTTCATAATGGAAAAATTTTTAACGAGGTTTATGTAACTGATGATATGGTTGGTCACAAGTTAGGTGAGTTTTCCCCAACAAGAACTTATCACGGGCATGGAAAAGATAAGGCAAAAAAATAAAAAAGGTAAATAAATGAAGGTAGAAAATCATAATTTAGCAGTCGCTTCACTCAAAACACAGCGAATTTCCGCATTCAAAGCCCGCCTTGTGGCGGTTTTACTCAAGGGGAAAAAAGTTTCTGATGCCCTAGCAATTCTTAGTCATACCAAAAAAAAGGCTTCACCCATTTTTACAAAATTGATTAATTCAGCAGTTGCAAATGCGATTAACAACCACGGTTTTGAACATTCAAACTTAATTATCAAGGCTGCAATTGTCAATGAGGGTCCAACTTTAAAGCGTTTTCGTCCCCGCGCTAAAGGGGCAGCGAGCCAAATTTTAAAAAGAACATCCCATTTTAAAGTTATTTTAGCCAGTCAAAACGGCGGAGAAAGTCAAAATCAAGAATATCAAGAAACAGAAAAAAATCTAGTTTCAAAATCCCCGGAAAATACCCAAAGTGGGGCGCTCTCCCAGCAAAGCCAGGCTGAACAACCCCAAAATGACCCCGAAAATGGGGTTGATTCCCAATTATCAGCAAAAACAAATAGTATTACAACCGCCAAAAAAACTGATTTAGCGGATAATAATACTAAAAACGATGCCACAAACACGGTTTTAGCGCAAGAAAAAGAGGTTAAATAATGGGACAAAAAGTCAATCCAAACGGTTTTCGTTTTGGAATCACAAGAAATCATAATGCAATTTGGTATGCAGATAAAAATAAATTTTCGATAAATTTATTAGAAGATGTCAAAATCCACCGCTTTTTTGAAAAGTTGACCCGTGAATATCAAATTGGAAATACGGTGATTCGCCGTGACCGAAATAATGCAATCACTGTACTTGTTTATACAGCAAAATTAGGTTCTTTTCTTGGTGCTTCAGGCGAAAATCTGAAAAAAATAGTTGAAAAATTAAGAAAAACTCTAAAAAATCGCAAAATTGTTATAAATGTTGATGCAGTTGATATCCAAAGTCCGGAATTAAATGCAAAATTAATGGCAGAATTAATTGCCGAAAAACTCGAGCAGCGTAAATCCTATCGAATTGCCCAAAAATTTGCAATTCGAACTGCCCTAAAAAACGGGGCAACCGGTGTGAAAACGATTGTCTGTGGCCGACTCAATGGAGTTGAAATGGCTCGCTGTGAAGGATATGCTGAAGGTGAAATGAAATTACATACTTTAAGGCAAAATGTTGAATATGCAACTGCAATCGCCAAAACTACTTACGGGATTCTAGGGGTAAAGGTTTGAGTTTCACTTGGAGAAATCAAAGAAAAAACTGATATTGATGCAATTATACGAGCTGATAAAAGGAGATAGAAATGCTACAACCCAAAAAAACAAAACACCGCAAAACTTTTCGACTTTATCATGACAAACGCGATGCGCATTCTGGTAATTTTGTTGCTTTTGGTGATTATGGTCTTCAAGCTACTGGATCGGCTTGGGTTTCAGCTGCCCAAATTGAAGCTGCTCGGATCGCAATTACTAGAAGGATGGGTCGTGAAGGGCAAGTTATTATTCGGGTTTTCCCGCATTTAGCACTAACTTCAAAACCGATTGGGGTCAGAATGGGTTCGGGAAAAGGTTCGGTTGATCGTTGAGTCGCTGTGGTTAAAAGAAATACGATTTTATTTGAAGTCAGAGGGGTAAAAGATGAAATTGCCCGGGATGCCTTACGACTTGGCGGACATAAATTACCGCTTAAATGAAAAATTGTAGCAACAGTTTAGGAAAATTATGGAATTTAAAGAACTTTTAAAAAAAACAGCAAGCGAATTAAATTCATTACTTCTTGAATATCGTTCCGAGTTATTCACCTTACGTTTTAAAAATCAAAGCTCAAATTTAGATCAAAGTCATAAAATTGGCGAGATGCGGAAAATGATTGCCAGAGTTTTAACAATTATTTCCCAAAGAAAACTTGAAGAAGTACCAAAGCTGAAAAAACCAAGAAAAAAAGCGAAAAAGGTGGGAAAAATTTCCTCTTTGGTAAAGCCAAAATCACTTAAGTCCCATTTTAGAGATGAACTAAAACCACTTTTAGTCCCAAAAATTCAAAAAAATCTAGTTAAAAAGCAAGAAATGAGTGCTGAAAATGAATAATTTAACTTTAGAAAAAAAAGCTCAAACCCGAAATCTTCGGAAAACTTTACAAGGAATTGTCATTAGAACCTCCCCAAAAACAATTATGGTTGAAGTTGAAACCGCCTACAAACATAAACTTTATGCAAAAAGGTTTAAAAAGCGCAAAAAATTTAACACTCACGATGAAAAAAACCTGGCAGAAGTAGGTGATTTTGTCAAAATTGCCGAATGTCGGCCAATTTCAAAGACAAAACACTTCCGTTTAGTCGAAGTCTTACAGAAAAAAGGAGAAATCTAGAATGCTACAAGAACTTTCGCGCCTTAATGTTGCCGATAATACCGGTGCAAAAATCGTGGGTGTAATTCGCAATCTAGGTGGTTCGGTAAAAAAAACTTCAAATATTGGTGATATTGTTGTAGTTTCTGTTAAAAAAGCAATTCCTAACGGAATGCTCAAAGAAGGTCAAGTAGTCAAAGCTTTAATTGTTCGGTCAACTTATGGACTTAGAAGAAAAAATGGAACTCATATAAAATTTGATGATAATGCTGTGGTGATCATAAAAGAGGACGGAACTCCCCGGGGAACAAGGGTTTTTGGTCCGATTGCCCGGGAAATTCGGGAAAAAGGTTATCTTAAAATAGCTTCATTAGCGCAGGAGGTTTTATAAAAAAATGGGAAAAATTCGTAAAAATGATACAGTTGTGGTTTTATCTGGTGATGATAAAGGAAAGCAAGGCGCGGTCTTAGAACTAATCCCAGCAAAAAAAGCAGCGATTGTTAAAGGAGTTAATATCAAAACAAAACACAGAAAACCTTCAAATAAAAATACAAGTGGCGAAATTATCACTTTTGAAGCCCCAATTTTGCTTTCAAAATTGGCTTTAGTTGCCAAAAAAGCAACAAAAGATAAGCCCGCAATTCCTACCCGAGTTGGTTTTAAGATTGAAAATAAGAAAAAAATCCGCATTGCAAAAAAAACCGGAAAGGCAATTTAGGTTATGATAGAACTTGAAAAACATTATTATGAAAAGGTTTTTGGTCAATTAAAAGCACATTTTAACTTCAAATCGCCTTCGCAAGTGCCAAAAATTACTAAAGTTGTCGTCAATATGACCGCCGGAAACCAGTCAAGTAATGCCAAAGCGATTGAAGCTGTTCTTGAAGATCTAGCAAAAATCACCGGCCAAAAAGCCTATAAAACTGTAGCAAAAAAATCCTTGGCAACTTGAAAATTACGCCAAGGAATGCCAATGGGTGGTAAAGTCACTTTAAGAAGACAGCAGATGTGAAACTTTTTAGCAAAAGTTCTGCACATTGCAATTCCAAGGGTTCGTGATTTCCGTGGACTTTCCCCGAAATCTTTTGATGGAAATGGAAATTTTGCCCTTGGATTTAAAGAATCAATCGTTTTTCCTGAGATTACTTTTGATAAAATCAGCAAAATTCGGGGACTTGATGTAATAATTGTTACAAGTGCAAAAAATGATCAAGAAGGTTTTAAATTACTAGAATTATTAGGTTTCCCTTTTGCTAAAAAAGTATAATTTTTAGCATAAAATTACTAATTTTAAATAAAAAAAAAGGAAAAATATGGCAAAAACATCCTGAAAAGTTAAAGCAAATCGGGCTCCCAAATTCAAAGTTCGCGCCTATACTCGTTGTCAGTTATGTGGCCGTTCTCATTCAGTTCTAAGAAAATTTCGAATTTGCCGGATTTGTTTTCGAGTTTTAGCGCACCAAGGACGAATTCCTGGAATTAAGAAAGCGAGTTGGTAAAAATTATGGCTTTTATAACAGATCCAATTGCTGATATGCTCACCCGAATTCGGAACGCAACAATTAGAAAACATAAAAATGTTTCATTTCAGCATTCAAAAACAAAAGTAAAAATTTTAGAAATTATCCAAAAAGCTGGTTATATTAAGGATTTTCAAGTTGAAGGTGATCTTAAAAAAAATATCACTGTTGAGCTTAAATACAAAGGAAATCTTTCTTCCATTTCTGGTCTTAAAAGAATTTCCAAACCTTCTTTGCGGGTTTATACAAGTGCATCAAAAATTCCTTTTGTTCAATCAGGTTTTGGAATTGCAATTCTTTCGACTTCAAAAGGTCTTCTAACTGATTCACAAGCAAGAAAGGAAAATGTAGGTGGTGAAATTATCGCCTATATTTGGTAAAAAATTATGTCACGAGTCGGTAATCGTATTTTGAAAGTTCCTGAACAAGTTAGAATTGAAATTCAAGGATCATCTGTCAAAGTTCAAGGACCTTTAGGTATCCTCGAAAGACAATTTGCAAAGGAAATAACAATTTTACTTGAAAATCAAAGTCTAAAAACAACAAGAAATTCTGAAACAAAACAAATAAAACAACTACATGGGACTACAAATTCGCATTTATCTGCGATGATAATCGGGGTCTCTAAAGGATTTCAGAAAGAATTAAAAATCAAAGGGGTTGGTTATAAAGTAAGTCTAAAAGAAAATTTAATTGAACTTTTAGTCGGTTATTCTCATCCTGTTGAGATCAGAATTCCGCAAGAACTTGATGTTTTAGTTCCAAATCCAACCACTATTTTAATCAAAGGGATCGACAAACAAAAAGTCGGTCAGTTTGCTGCCCAAATTCGACAAGTGCGCAAACCAAATGCTTATTCAGGAAAAGGAATTTCTTATCAAGATGAAATTCTTAAACTCAAAGAAGGGAAAAAAGCTTCAAAATAATTATGCAAAAATCACGTAACTATTATCGTAAAGCAAAACATGTCCGGATTTTGAAAAAATTAAAATCAAACCGTGAAGACAAGCAAAAATATCGAATTGGTATTTATAAATCCTTACGCAACTTTTATGCTTATATTTTTGATCCTTGAAAAAATAAGGTAATAACTTCGGTCTCAACTCTTGATAAGTCAAATGGATATAAAGGTAATATTGTCTCAGCTTCAAGTTTAGCCCCTGATTTATATAAAAAGATGAAAAAGCTTAATTTGGAAAATGAGTCTTATATTTTTGATCGCGGTGGTTATCTTTTTCATGGTCGGGTTAAAGCATTTGCAAATGCCCTGCGAGATCAAGGAGTAAAATTCTAGTATGGATAGAAAACTTGAAAACCAAAAAGATCTACTAAATCAAGATCCAAAAGTAGAACTAAATTCCCAATCAGTTGCAAAAAACCCTTTAAATTCACGTGAAGTTAAACCAATTCAACGGCGTAGACCGCTTAGAAAAAATTCGCGGGATAAAAATTCTAAACCTGAATTCGAAGAAAGAGTAATTGCAATTCACCGTGTTGTTAAAGTGGTAAAAGGTGGTCGTCGCTTTTCTTTTAGTGCCTTTGCGGTAGTTGGTAATAAAAAAGGAAGAGTCGGTTTTGGTCATGGCAAAGCTAATGAGGTCCAAGATGCAGTTAAAAAAGCAATAAAAGACGCCCAAAATCGCCTTGTAAGTGTACCAATTTATCGAAAATCCACTGTTCCTCATGAAATTGCTGTTAAGTATCTAGCCTCAAAAATTCTAATAAAACCAGCTCCAAGAGGAAAAGGAATTGTGGCTTCAAATACAGTGCGAGCTGTAGTCGAACTTGCCGGATATACCGATATTTATACAAAAACTTACGGATCAAGAACAAAAATCAACGTGGTCAGAGCAACCTTAAAAGCACTTTTGAAACTAAGAACAATTAATCAAGTAGCCGAATTACGTGATTTAAGCCCACAGCAAGCGCAGGCGCAAAAAGTTTAAAATTTGGAAAAACTGGCTAATTTTCCCAAATTTTTCCTTTTTTTTAAAAAAAACTTGGTTTTTTAAAAAAATACAGTATAATTATCAAACTTAGAGAAAATAAGGAAGAAAAATGTCAATTAGACTTGAAAATCTTAGTTATACCCCTGGGGCAAGAAAAGAAAAACACCGAAAAGGACGTGGACATGCCGCCGGAAAAGGTAAACAAGCCGGTAGAGGTCAGTCGGGGCAAAAAAAACGTTCAACAGTCCGTCTTGGATTTGAGGGAGGTCAGAATCCTTGGTTTCGCCGGGTTCCAAAAAGAGGATTTCGAAACTTTAACAAAAAAGAATACGAAATTTTCAATATTAGTGACCTTGAGAGCCGCTACCAAGACGGGGATACTGTTAGTTTAGAGTCATTGTATCTTAAAAAGGTCCTCAAAAAACGAAATATGAAAGCTAAATTACTTGCAAACGGGGATCTAACTAAAAAGTTAACAGTTACCACGAATGCTTTTTCAATAGCCGCGCAGAAAAAAATCGAAGAAAAGGGTGGAAAAATCGAGGTTCGCTAGTGCTAAAATTATTGGCTAAGGTTTGACTTGGAATAAATTCTGCCTATGTTAGTCTGAAAAATCGAGCCTATTTTGCCTATAGGGAAAAAATTTTAGCCCGCAAATTAATTTTTACATTTTTTTTACTTGTAATTTTTATAGTTTGTGGTACAATTACTATCCCAGGGTTGAAATTGCTACAGTTTCAACTTGATTCTAATTCCTTTTTAGGAATTATAAATACCGTCGGCGGTGGCGGGTTGCTGAATTTTTCAGTAGTTGCTCTTGGAATTAGCCCGTTCATTACGGCATCTTTATTTATGCTAATTGCCCAGACAAAATTATTCCCTCCAATCCATCGGCTATCACAATCAGGCCCTGCAGGTAGAAGAAAAATTAACATAATAACGCGATTTCTTACCTTGTTAGTGGCAGTTATCCAGGCTGTTGTGCTAATACGAACAGTCATTCTTAATCCTGATTATGGGTTTGTTCGCCTCGAAATTAATACACCAGTTTTTATCTGGTTGGTTTTGCCGCTTGTTTTAGTAGCAGGTTCACTTTTTTCTTTATTTCTTGCCGAACAAATTACGGATAAAGGCGTTGGAAATGGTACTTCGTTACTAATTTTTTCTGGAATTGTAGTGGGTCTACCTCGTCGTTTTCAACACGCTTTTGAGTATCTTGTCGATCTTAGTTTCTCCTCTTCGCTAATTTCTCAGGTTTTAAGTTTTATTCTTTATATTTTTGGATTTTTACTTATTTTATTAATTGCGATTTATGTGTATTTAGCTGAAAGAAAAATTCCAATTCAACAAACCGGATCAGGTATGTCAAAAAATATTAAGGAAATTTCAATCCTACCCCTTAAATTAAATCCTGCTGGAATTATGCCTGTAATTTTTGCCTTAATTATCGTTTCACTGCCGACACTTTTTAGCGGATTTCTTGATAGAAATACCTCAGCAGTTCGGAATTGAATAGATAATAATATGCAAATTTATCACCCAATCGGTCTTATCATTTTTATTGTTTTTAATGTCTCCTTTTCAATAATAATGTCCTTACAACAATCCCGAGTTGATAAAATTGCACAGGATTTTGCCAAAAATTCAACTTTTATCCCTGGGATTCGCCCAGGAGAACAGACTGAAGATTATTTAATTTCAGTGGTTTTGCGACTTTCAGTTTTCAGTGCGATTTATCTTACCTTTTTAGGAATTCTCCAACCTGTTGAAATTATGTTAGGTCTTCCTTCGGCAATCACAATTTCAGGAACTTCGATAATAATTTTAGCAACAACTACACTTGAAACGATTTCGCAGATCAAAGCCCGTTATGATGCACAAAAAGTTCTAAAACAAAGTAAAAAGATCCGCAAAAATTTACAAGTTCGAAAAAATTCTCCTTCTATTGATTCAAATCAGGATCTTTTATGGTAAAATTTAATTTTTAACATTTTTGATTAAAAGAAGGCAAACTTAAAAATGAAAAGCAATAAAAAAATTCTTTTTATAGGAGCTCCTGGCTCAGGTAAAGGAACTATTTCAAAAATTTTAGTTGAAAAATACAAGTTAGTTCATATTTCTACAGGTGATCTTTTTCGAAAAAAAATTAGTGAAGATTCCCAATTTGCAGCACAAATTCAAAATTATTTAAGTTCAGGAAGTTATGTCCCTGATGAAATAACAAATAAATTAGTTGCTGATTTTATCAAAAAAATCCCTAAAAATCAAGGTTATATTCTTGATGGTTATCCTCGAACGCTTCAACAGTTGGAATTTATGATCAAAAATGGCATCAATCTAGATTGTGTTTTTTATCTAAAAATAAAAAATGAGACGATAATTTCGCGTCTTTCTCAGCGACTTTTTTGTCAAAAATGTCAAAAATCTTATAATTTATTGCTTGCAAAACCGAAAAACGAACTAAAATGTGACCTTGATAGCACCGATTTAATTACCAGAAATGATGATCGTCCCGAAATTATCACACATCGAATTGAAAAATTCAATAATTCAGTGATTCCAATTGTTGAATTTTTCAAAAAAAGTGGTATAATATATTATCTAGATGCC
This sequence comes from Mesomycoplasma hyopneumoniae J, assembly GCF_000008205.1. Taxonomy (NCBI): domain Bacteria; kingdom Bacillati; phylum Mycoplasmatota; order Mycoplasmoidales; family Metamycoplasmataceae; genus Mesomycoplasma; species Mesomycoplasma hyopneumoniae. The sequence goes on along the minus strand of NC_007295.1, from coordinate 201,291 downwards.
GAGCAAACCCTTGAAGAAACAGTTATAGAAATTGAAAAATGGCTATAATTAAAAATGAATTTGAAATAAGCCAGTTGAAAATTGCTGGCAAAATCTTGGCAGAAGTTAAGGCAAAAATTTATGACTTTGTAAGACCAGGAATCTCTTTAAAAGAACTGGATGCCATAGCTTTTGAAGAGATTAAAAGCCGAAATGCAAAACCAGCTTTTCTAAATTATCACGGTTTTCCGGCAACAATTTGTGCAAGTGTTAATGAAATTCTTATCCATGGAATCCCCAGTGAATATGTCATTAAAGAAAATGATCTTGTTTCAATCGATTTAGGACTTTCTTATAATGGTTTTTTTGTAGATAGTGCATTTACAAAATCACTTGGACCAGATCAAGAAAATCAAAAATTAATTAACTGCGCAAAAGAAGCATTTTTTGCCGGTTTTAAAGCGATAAAACCTGGAGCAAAAACAGGTGATATCGGTTTTGCAATTAACAACGTAATAAAATCCTATGGATTTTTCACTCCCTATGAATTTTCTGGTCATGGGATAGGCAAAAAATTACACGAAAATCCAAACATTTATAATTTCGGCATCCCCAAAAAAGGGATAGAGTTAGTTGATAATATGGTTATCTGCATTGAACCAATGATTCTACAAACCTCGCCGCATATTAAAATTTTAAAGGATGGATGGTCGGTAAAAGCAAAAGATGGCAGAAAAACCTCCCATTATGAAGAGACAATTTTAATTAAGGATGGTAGAGGGATAATTCTTACAGAAATGGCTCAAAACTAGATGGCAAATTTACCAAAAGAACAAAAACTATTATTTCAGGGAAAAGTCACCCACGTTTTTAATGCCCAGGAATATGAGGTAACTCTCGAAAATGGGATTAAATTAAACTGTCATATCGCGGGAAAAATGAAAATTCATCATATAAAAATTATTATTGGTGATATGGTAAAGGTGGAAATTTCGCCTTATGACTTATCAAAAGGAAGAATAGTTTACCGGTTTAAATAATTTATATAACTAAATTGTTTAAATAAATTTTAAAGGATAAAAATATGAAAGTTCGTGCAAGTATTAAAAAAATTTGCAAAGATTGTAAAATTATTAAACGACGCTCAATTAATCGTGTTATTTGTTTAATAAAAAAGCATAAGCAAAGACAAGGTTAGGCTAGATTTTTATAGTTTTAATCTTTTTCAAATAGAAATCAAAAATTTTTTTATTTAAAAAAACTAAAAAATTTTGATTTTTAAAAAAAATTTCATTTTTTACAAAAATCTAAAAAAAGGAGAAATATTTAACTAAATATTCAAAATGGCACGTGTTTTAAATGTTGAAATTCCAAATCATAAAAGGATTGTGATTGCTCTTTGTAGCATTTTTGGAATTGGTAAATCGCTGGCAACAGAAATTGTTGAAAAAACGGCAAAGTTACAGGAAGAAAAATTTGGAAAAAAATTCCCAATTTTAACCGAAAACACCAAGGTAAAAGAAATAAATGAAGAAGTTTTACAAGTCATCCGTGATGTTGCTAAAACTTATAAGACCGAAGGTGATCTTCACCGCGAGGTTCAGTCAAATATTAAAAGATTAATTGAAATTAAATGTTATCGTGGAATTCGCCACCGAAAAGGCTTACCTGTTCGTGGTCAAGTTACCCAAAAAAATGCCCGAACTCGTAAAGGACCGCGAAAAACAATTATGGCTAAAAAGGATAAAGGTAAATAAAAATGGCAACTAATGTAAAAAAAGTTAAAAAACTTCGTCCAAAAAATGTTACCGTCGGCATCGCTCATATTCATTCTTCGCACCAAAATACTATTATTTCTTTTACTGATAAACAAGGAAATGTAATTTCTTGGGCATCTTCAGGATCAGTTGGATTTAAAGGAACAAAGAAGAAGACAGCCTATGCAGCAACTTTAGCAACTGCTGCAGCGGCTCAAAAAGCGCGCGAACATGGAATTCGGGAGGTGATTGTCGAACTAAAAGGGACAGGACAGGGCAAAGAAGCGGCCCGAAAACAAATTATTACCTCCGGACTTAACATTTTATTAACAAAAGATGTAACTCCAGTTCCACATAATGGAACACGCCCACCTCGAAAATGATTTAAACGCCAGGAAAAAAGGTAAAAACTTATGAAAAAACACGCAAAAGTTTATTATTCTGAAAATCTTGTTGAACAAGTTAATGAATTTGAAACAAGCTTTGAAATAAAACCACTCGAACGCGGACTCGGTAATACCTTAGGAAATGCGCTTCGCCGAACAGTTTTATCGTCAATTCCTTCCTGTGCAGTTTTTGGGGTTAAAATTGAGGGAATAAAACATGAATTTACCGTTCTTGATGATGTAATTGAAGATGTTGTCACAATTCTTAATAATTTAAAAAGAGTACGTTTTTTCTATAATCCAAGTGTTTTTAGTCAAAATTCAATCCACGTGGCAAGTTTTTTAGGTCAAAAAGCAGGGCAAATTTATGCCCGTGATATTGAATCTCACAGTGGTCTTAAAATTGTAAATCCGGATTTATATATTGCTGATGTTTCCAAAGTAGGAGCTTTAAAATTTGAACTTTTTATTACAAATGGTAAAGGATTTGTAGATTTTGAAACAAACAAAAAGTATGTAAATGAGGTAATTTCGCTGCTTGAGTCCCAAATTGAAGGGTCTGTTTTAGCCGTTGATAGTGATTTTTCGCCTGTATTAAATGCAAATTATCAAGCTGTTGAAATTAACTCAGCAAGTCCAATAATTGAAGAAAAACTAAATTTTTCAATTAAAACTGATGGATCTATTTTTGCAAAAGATGCTCTTTCGCAGGGGGCAAAAATTCTTATTGCCCACCTTAATTTGCTTGCCGATGTTGAAAACCTTAATAAATTCAGTGCTGATTTCTTTGGTGATCAAGAGATTAAAGAAGAACCTATCCGCCGTTTTTCAAATAGTATTGATGCACTTGATCTTTCTGTGCGTTCACTTAATGCCCTTCGTCGCGCGCAGTATTATAAAATTTCAGATATTGAAAAACTTAGTCAAGATGATTTTGAGAATATTAAAAATCTTGGACGAAAATCGGTGCAAGAGATAATGGAAAAACTACAAAACTATAAAAACGAAAATAAAGGAGAAAATTAAAAATGGCAAATCCACATCAAATTTATCGGCATGATGCGGCCTGAGATCGCCAAGTTTTTCGTTCACTTGCAACCTCTTTAATTTTACATGGACATATTAAAACAACCCTTGATCGCGCAAAACGACTTCGTTCGGTAGTTGAAAAACTAATTACAAAGGCAAAAAAAAACGATCTTGCCGCCCGTCGGCAAATTCTTAGCTTCCTTTATGGCCTAAAAACCAGAGATGGAGTTAAAGTTATGCCTTATTTATTTAACAAAGTCGCACCTCGTTATCAAGAAAGAAACGGGGGATATACTCGGATTGTTAGAATTCCAAGTCGATTAGGTGATAATTCAAAAATGGCAATAATTGAACTAGTCTAGATAATTCTTTTAGTGCTTATAAAGTAAAAAAAACACTTTAAAAACAAGTGTTTTTTTAATTTTATATAATAATTTTTATTTTAAGAATTAAAGAAAAAAAACCTTTAGGGTTGCGAGGCAAATTTTCCTATTCTTTTTGATTTTTATATCAAAAAATTTAATATAAAAATCAAAAAGAATACGTAAATTGATGTAAATTTTTAATTTTTTAGTCACCTAATCTAGTCGTATTTTTTACTTGATTCTCGAGTGATTTAATTTCTTGATTTGTTAGTTTTCGGTACTTGCCTTCGCTGATGTTATCTAGTTTAATATTTGCAAAACTTACCCTCTTCAGCTTTAGAACTTTTTTACTTATTGACAAAAATAGTTTTTTGATATGATGGTTAGAACCTTGCCAAACTGTTACAAGGTAAGTTCTGGAGCTACATTTTTTAATTTTTTGGATGGATTTAACACTATCAAGTTGGATTTTATTATCATTTAAGAAGCGAATTTCTTTATCACTGAGACTAAAATCTGTTTTTACTAAATATGTTCTCTCGATTTTTGAGCTTGGATGTAATAATTTATTTGTAGTTTTTCCATCATTTGTGATCAAAATTAACCCGGTAGTTTGGAAATCTAATCTTCCAACAGGAAAAAGATATTCATTTTTACTAAAAAATTCCATTATTGTTGGTCTATTTTCTGGATCAAACCGGCTTGTAATGTAATTTTTTGGCTTATTTAATGCATATCAAAAAATTGGTGGTTTTTTAGTAATTTTTTGCTGATCAAGTTCAATTACATCATTTTGACTAATTATTTGTCCAATTTTCGCAGTTTCGTTATTTATTTTTATCCGACCTTGTAAAATTAATTTCTCAGATTGCCTACGCGAGCAAACCCCCATTTCCGATAAAAATTTGTTAATTCTGATTTTTTTCATAATTTCCTAGTTGATTTTTTAATAATTTTACTGGTATATTCACACATACTAGGCGATTTGGGTGATTTTTTACCATAACTAAAGCATTAAGACTGTCTAATTCAGGAATAATTTCCTGAAAATTTATCATTTTTTCATATTTATCTAGTAAAATTTTGACTTGATTTATAGTTTTTTTAATTAGAATTTTCTCAAATAAATAACAACTTGCAATCAAAAGGCTGCATCCTGAAGCGCAAAATTGAATTTTTTCAATTTTTTTCTCAAAAATTTCTAAATCAAGACTTGCCCTATCATCACAATTTTCATTTATTTGACTATTTTTTGTTAGACAAATTCGTTTTTTTTCATTAAATTTTTTATTTGAACTTAAAATAATATCACGCCTTTTGCTGAAATCCTTATACAAAATTCAAAAACTCCTTTTTTTCTAAAACCGAAATTAGTCTATCAATATCGTTAAAATCATTGTAAAATGCTAGTGAAACACGAATAAAGCTTCTTTTCTTTAGTATTTTTTCTAAAAAAGGAACGCAAAACGTCCCACTGCGAACATAAATATTATTATTTCCTAGATATGAGACAACATCCGATGCGTTAAATTCTTTAATATTAAAAATTATAATATGATTGCCTTTTTTAGAAAAAATTTCAATTTTTTCAATTTTTTCAAGTTTTTCGTATAAATAAATACTTAAAACTTGTAGTTTTTTGGCAATTTTTTTAATTCCGATAGCATTTATAAAATCAACTGCAGCACCAAGCCCCCAAATTGCTGCTAAATTCAAGGTTCCTGCCTCAAATTTTCGATAACCATTATAATAAACTATATTTTTAGAATTTATTTCTGCAACTGTTCCTCCTCCAAATTTAACTGGCTCTAATTTATTAAGAAGTTCCTTTTTTATTGCTAAGACTCCAAGGCCGGTTGGCCCATAAAATTTATTTGAACTGAAAGCAAGGCCATGGCATAATTTCAGACTAACTTTTTGATAATTTATTGCCTGAGTAGCATCATTAAATACAAAAGCGTGGTATTTTAGAGCCTTTTTCCAAATCTCCACCAAATTCAGATTAACTAAAATTGAATTATTCGTTTGTGAAAAAGCAATAATTTTAGTTTTTGGTGAAATTTTATCAATTATTTTTTTACTATAAATAATTTCGGCACCTATTTTAGCTGCTATTTTTATTCAAATTATTAAATTTGATGAATGATTTAGAGGCGAAAGTAAAATCTGATCACCCTTTTTTAGGAATTTTTTAATCATATTAGCAAATAAGTTAATTGCTTCGGTTGTTCCAGAATTAAAAATAATTTCTTCTGATTCGGCATTGATAAATCTGGCAATTTTTTCCCTAATTTTTCCGATTTTATCACTATTTTCATAGCCTATTTTTGAATTCTGTGAATGAATATTTATAGCTGAATTTAAGTAAAAGTCACTAATTTTTTTAATTACAGAAAGTGGTTTTTGCATCATTGCTGCAGAATCAAGGTAAGTAACCTTGTTAAGAAAAGGAAAATTATTTTTAAAGTTAGTCATTCTTTCTAATAAAATGTAAAAAATACTCTGTATTTTTGGATTTTTGTCCTTTAATTGGTGATTCAAAAAAATTGAGAAATTCAAAACTTGGTTTTGCAAATTCAATAATTCTATTAATTAAAAATTTATGGTATAGTTTTGGAACAATTCCACCCTTTTGGACATATTTTGAATTTGCTTCGAATTGCGGTTTTAAAAGTGTGATACAATTTTTACCTTGTGTTAACAAATTTTTAACTACCACTAAAACTTTTTTAAGACTAATAAACGAAACATCACAAACTATTAGATCAATTTCATCATTAAAAAAACTTTTATCAACAAATTTGATATTTGTCTTTTCTTTTACACAAACTTTAGGGTTAATTCGCAGTGAATAATCAAGTTGGTTAGTCCCTGAATCTAGTGCATAAACTTTTTTAGCTCCTTTTTCAAGACAAAATTGAGTAAAACCCCCTTTAGAAGCGCCAATATCAAGGATAATTTTATCTTGAAAATTAAGTTTGAAATAATCATATGCGGCTTGTAATTTTAAGGCGCCCCGAGAGACATATTTTTGTTTTTCTTTAATATTAATGGAATCTAAATTTGAAATTTTTTGACCTGGAAAATAACAAGTTTGATTATTGAGCTTTACATAACCTGTACGAATTAGTGATTCTGCCTTTTCAAAGCCCATTTTTAAAACCTTTTCGAGTAGGGTCATTTATTTTCACCTCTTTAAAATCGCAATAATTTTAAGATTAAACACCGAATCAACTTTAATTCATTCAATTGATAAGGCATTAAAAGCGTCCCGGCGCTTGTCTTCGTAATTTGTTAATTTTGTATGCAGTTTAAATTTTTTAAGGTGTATTTTTCAACTATAATATAAAAAAATTGCTAAATTTTTATAAATACGAAAATTTATAATTAAATTTTCATTTAAAAATTTACTCATACAAAAAATCCAATTACTAATTTTATTAATATTTTTAATTAGTTCTAGATCAAGAATCGCAGATTTATAATTTGAAATTTCAACTTCAAGAATTTTTGATAAATTATAAAATAAAAATTTGAATTTTTTACCTAAAATTCGACGATAATTTCTAAATTTCATTTCATTTTTAATAAAACGCTTAATTTCGGACTTATTTTTAATTTCTAAAAAGATTTTTGATTTCATAATAATTGTATATTTTTTGTAAAACAGCATTTACAAAGCAAAATTCATTGTCACCAGCAATGCTAAAAATTTTAGTTATCTCAACTGCCTCATTAAAAACAATTCGACTAGGCACAAAAAATAACTCCGCGGCACCTACTAGTAAAATTGACCTAATTAATGGCAAAATTCTTTCTCAATTTCAGTTGGATTTTAACTGTAAATTAATAACTTTTCTTAAAAAACTATAATTTTTTTTTATAAAATTAAGCAACTTTAATTGGTCAATTGTTAGTTCAAAATATTTTGTTTTTATCTCTTTAATATCGATATTTTTGTCAAAAAGTTGTCAAATATAAATTACAGAAATAACCCCCATTCGTCCTAAACGTCGTTTAGTTAAGTTTCGAAATTCTATTTTTTTATTATTTTCTATAGCTTTAGCTTTAAAATTTTCATTATCTAATTTTTCAATAGCATTTTTCGGTTTTTGATTATTTTTAGCTAAAATTTTAGTTTTTTTTTCAGTTTTTACACTAATTTCATTTTCTTTTCTTACTTGACTAATATTTTTTTTATTTTTGCTTTTTAATTTTTTTTCCTTAAAATTAGAGACATTATTTTTTAAATTTTTTTCAACATTAAAATTAACCTTTAATTTTTTAGACAAATTTACTATTTTTTCACTATTTTTGACTTTATTTTTGTGTTGATTTTTTTTGTTGCTAAAATACTTTATCTCCGATTCCTTCATCTCAGTCCGCTCTATTTAGTTAATTTTGATCAAATTAAATAATAAATTTAGATGTTTATAATTTTACTTCTTTTGAATTTTTACAAAACAAATTGAAAAACTTCATTCAATAGATTAAACTATTTTAACATAATTTTTCAATTTTATTAGTTAAAATTTAAAAATTTAGTCTAGGAAATCAAAAATATCTTCGCCAATTTCAGCCATTTCAATTCCAAAATTTTTTGCAATTAAATTGCCGATTGTGGCCAGTGAAGAAATTGGATTTTTTAATTCTTTAGTTTTTGATTTAAATTTTTTTGAAAAAATTGTAAGCGGTAGCGCCTCGCGGGTGTGATTTGTCCCGGGAAAACAAGGATCATTTCCATGATCAGATGAAATTATTAGTAAATCATCATCTTTTAGGGCATTTGTTAGTTTAGCTAATTTAATATCAAAATTGTTTAAATTTTGACAATATCCCATAACATCGCGACGGTGGCCATAACTTGAGTCAAATTCAACTAAATTAACAAAAATGAATTGATTTTCACTTTCTTGACTTGCAATATCAATTGCGATATCCATATTATTTTCATCACTATTAGGCCCAAAAATTTTATCTAGACCTTGATTTGAGAAAATATCCCCAATTTTTCCAATTCCAATAGTTTCAATTCCGTTTTTCTGTAAGGAATCAAGAATTGATTTCGGCGGAATATTTGCATAATCATGCCGGTTGAAGGTGCGTTTAAAATTTCCGTTTTCACCTATATAAGGTCTTGCAATTACACGAGCAACATTTCATTCTGGCCGAGAGCTACAAATTTTTCGGGCCGCTTTTGCATACCGATAAAGATTTTCAAGCCCTAATTTTTCCTCATGTCCACAAATTTGTAAAGTCGAATCTGGTGAGGTATAAACAATTATTTTATTTTCATCAATTGCTTTTTGCCCTAATTCTGCAAGAATAACAGTTCCACTAATTGATTTATTACCAATAATCTGACGATTATCAAAGGCTTTTTGGAGTTCATTAATTAATTCATCTGGAAATCCATCATCAAAATTTGGGCTAGGCTTAACAGTTTCGATTCCCATCATTTCAAGATGGCCAGCAAGAGTATCTTTTGCTTTGGATTTTACGATTATTTTTGAGACATAAGCAAGTGGTTGTTTATTTTTTTTGCCAAAATTTTCAATTTTGGCGATATTTCCTATCCCCATTTTTTTTCAAAAAGGAATTTTTAGTTCCCCAGTTTTAGAGACAGAATATAAAGTGTTTGCGCCTTGATCATTAAATTTTTTTTGGAAACCATCATCACCAATTCCAAGCGAGTCAGTTACAATTAAAAAAATTCTTTTAAATTTATAGTTTTTCATAATTTTACTTTTGTTTTTCCTATTTTTTTCACTTTTTTTTATAATTTTACTATTTTTATCATAATTTCCAACAGAGAATGAAATTATTTTTGCAAAAAGACTTAAGGGATTGCGGACTTGCGGTTCTCCAATCAATTTATTATCATTTTTATGATAAAAAAATCTCAATAAATGACCTAAAAACAAAGGCATTTTATTCACATGATGGCATAAATATTGCAAATCTTGAACGTGTTGCCAAGGATTTTGGCATTATTCTTGAATCATATGGCGGATCATTTGAAAATCTACAAGAACTAGAACTCGGAAAACCAACAATTATTTTAATTAAAACAGGCGATCTAAATCATTATGTTTTACTAACAAAAATTACAAAAAGGAAATTTGAAATTATCGACCCTTTAAAAGGAAAAATGAAAATTACTAAAACTGAAATGCAGAAAATTTTCCAAAACGTCGTGATTTTTGCCCAAAAAGATTTTGATTATAAAAAATCAAAAAAAAAAGATAAAAGCTGAAATAATTGGTGGTTTTTCCTTGAGGCAAAAAGTAATTGGTATTTACTTTTTTTATTTTTTATTACTGCGGTTAGTAATTTTGTCTCCTCATTATTTATGAAAACTGTTATTGATAAAGTTTTCCCGCAGACTGAATTTTCGCTTTTGGTCAAAGTTTGTATTTTTTTTATCTGGATTGCTTTTTGGCGGATTTTACAAGATATTTTTAAAAAAACTTATATTCATAAAATTGAACTTAAAATTGAAAAGGAAATTTTTGATCGATTTTTTAGCGCCTTAAAAACAGGGGAAAATTTTCAACTTTTAAAATTAGATAATCATGATTATATTCGACGAATAAATTTAATTCCTAGTTTTGCTAGTTTTTCTGCTAGCTTTTATTACCATATTTTTAATGAATTAATCACTTTTTTAATTTCATTTTTTATTCTTATTTGAATTGATGTAAAAATTTTTGGGCTAATTATTGCTATCAGTATAGTTTATCTTTTAGTTAGTATATTTGTTAGAAAAAATATCACAAAAAACCATCGATTTTTAATGGAAGATCAATTAAATAGTCTTACAAGCACTAATGATTTAATTTTTTCAATTGAAAATTTAAAGCGGGATGATGTTTATAAAAATTTAAAGCGTCAATTTGATGAAAAATACTACCGTTATAAAAATACTGAATTTAACATTTGAAAAAAAGAAAATTATTTGTCAAGTTTTAATAATTTTATTTTTTCAATTTCGCCAATCCTAATTGTTTTAGTGTCTTCATTTTGAATTTTTGATAAAAAATTATCGATTGGAGAACTTTTGCTTTTTTTAAGTTTTTTTAGTTTTTTTATCAATCCACTCTCATCTTTTGTCGATATAGTTACAAATTTACCGATATTTTTAAGAGAATTAGAACTATTAAATTTTGTTTTAAATATTGACAAGGAAGCAAAAGGTAAATACCACCAAAAAATTTCTGATATTAAATTAAAAGATTTAAGCGTTAGTTACTATAAAAACAAGACACTTTTTTATATTGATAAAATGCGGATTAACGGGAATTTACGAATAATTGGGAAAAATGGAAGTGGGAAATCCACTTTTTTAAGACTTTTAAATCAAGATATTGTCTATAATGGCGAGTTTTTAATTAATAATCTTGATCTAAAGTATTATGACCAAAACGAACTTCGCAAAAGAATTTGTTATATAAAATCCCATAATTACTTTCCAAGTATTTCGGTTCTTTCTTTTATTACAAACGAAAATCCTGAAAAAATTCAGAATTTAATAAATAATTTTCAGCGTTTTGATATTCAGGAAATGCTTTATGAATGACAAATTTCACTTGATGCAAAATTTGTTAATAATGGCTCAAATTTTTCAAGTGGGCAAAAGCAAATAATCGCACTTTTGCAATTATTAACACAAGATTTTGACTTAATTTTACTTGATGAGGCTTTTGAAAATATTGATGAAAAAAATTTTGAATTTTTAAAAAAAGTTATTACAAATTATCAAAAAAATGCTTTTTTTATCGAAATTTCCCACTCAAAAAGATTTATAAACGAGGAAGGAGAAATACTTGATATCAAAAATATATCAAAACAGTAAAATTTCATTATTAATTAGTATAATTTTATTAATTTTAATGTCGATTAGTCTTTATTATTTTTTCCAAATAAAAACATATAAAACAATTAATTTTATACTTGAAATTGATGAAAAACACAAAACTTTTGCAAAAATAAATTCTGATATTTATTATTTGTTAAATAAAGATTCCTTTGCTCAATTCCAATTTCAGGACCGCAGTATTAGACTTGAACTTATAAAAATAACTAATACAAAACAAAATGAATTTATTATTGAATTTACAAAATCACTCTTACTTAAACCGAAAACACAAATACCGGCAGTACTTTTTCTTAAGGATAATGGAAATTTTTTTGATCTTTTTATAAAATAATTGTAAAATTATATTAAATGAAGGCAAAAATTAATTTCCTTAATCAAAGCAGAATTAAGTTTAAATATTTAAAGTTGTTTAGGAAAATTTTTAAACTTTTAGTCGAAAAAGAGCAAATAACAGGTGAAATTAGTCTAGATTTGATGTTAATAACTCAAAGAAAAGCTCAAAAATTAGCCATTAAATTCAAAAATATCAATTATATCCCTGATGTTTTGTCTTTTCCAAGTAATTTAATAATTGCTAAAAAAAATTTTCGCCTTCATTTTCTAGGAGAAATTTTTATGACCCCAGCAAAAATTATAAAACAAGCAAATGAATATGGCCACTCAGAAGAGCGTGAGTTTTCTTATCTTTTTGTTCATAGCATCTATCATTTGCTTGGCTTTGATCACCAGGATGAAAAAACAAATAAGTTAATGGATGAAAAAGTTGAAAATATTTTAATAAATTTAGGAATTAATCGATAATGAAAAAAATTTTTTTAGAACTAGAAAAATTAAGTAAAAAAGCCTACTGTCCTTATTCAGGTTTTGCCGTTGCTGCAATTTTAGTGACTACTTCTGGCCAATTTTTTAAAGGCGTAAATGTTGAAAATGCCGTTTTTCCCGCAACAATTTGCGCTGAAAGGGTTGCAATAACCCAGGCAATTGCAAGCGAAATTGAACCTAAAACTTTCAAAGAAATTCACATTTATAGCCCAAATACAGATAAATTCATTATCCCTTGTGGTCAGTGTTTGCAAGTTTGTGCTGAATTTTTTTCAGAAAAAGTTAGTATTTTTCTTTATAATTCCAAGTCAGAATTTAGGGAAAGAACATTAAATCAACTATTGCCAAACCAGTTTAACAAGGATTTCTTTTAATAATTTATGGATATAAAAAAAACATGTTTTGTAGCAATTGTTGGTTTACCTAATGTTGGTAAGTCCTCACTTATAAATTCGCTTGTGGAATTTCCAGTCTCAATTGTAAGTTTAAAGTCACAAACTACCCGCGATGCCATAAATGCAATTTATAATAAGGATAATCTTCAAATTTTATTTGTCGATACTCCCGGCTTTCATATGCGAATTAATAATTTAAGTAATTCCTTAAATTATGCGATTAACTCAACACTTGAAGGAATTGATCTGGTCCTTTTTTTGCACCCGGTTGATAAACCAGTTGACCAAAATACTAGATTTTTGGCAAAAAAAATTGCTAAAAATATGAATAAAATTGTTTTGATAACTAAAACTGACCTAGAAAATGATAAATTAAATTTTAAAATTCAGGAGAAAAATTTTCGTGAACTTAATTTTGAAAAAATTTTACCCTTTTCAACAAATTCAGAAGACTTACGTATTAATTTACTATTAGAAATTGAAAAGTTTGCTTATCCATCCGAACATTTTTATAGTAATTTGGATGTTACTGATCAAAGTTCACGTTTTTTTGCCAAAGAAATTATTAGAAAACAAATACTTTTAAATCTTGAAGACGAAATCCCCCATCAAAGCGCAGTTTTAATTGATAATTTTGATGAATCAGATAACCGTTTTGTAAAAATTGAGGCAACAATTTATGTAGGAAAAAAATCACATTTACCAATAATAATTGGTAAGGGTGGTTCGGTTTTAGGAAAAATCGGAACAGATGCCCGTAGAGAACTTGAAGAGATTTTCGGCAAAAAAGTTGTTCTAAAAAACCGCGTGTCTATAGCGAAAAAATGATTTAATAACCCTAAAATGATAAAAAGATTCGGGTATTAAGTCATTTTTATTTTATATTTTAATTAAATAAAATAAAGTTAGCAACTAAAATTGTTTTTGTTACTAACTTTATTTCATTTAATTAGAAGGAAATAAATATATGAAAATGGAATTATTAAATCTACCCTAACTACTTTCCCAAATACAATGTAAATAAAATTTACAGTAACAACAAAAGGCAGTTAATAATAAAAAAAATACTAGGATTTTGGAGTAAAATATGTTATTAATTAGAATAAAGTAATTTTTACCAAATACAAATAAGAAAAAATAGTAAAATAGAGAAATAATTAAATGTTTGTAATTGGTTAGTAACTTTTAATTGTTACTAACCAAAAATAATTATACCAAATTTTATTTTTTTAACAAAAATTAATTAAAAATTTTTTAAATTTTTTTAATTAAATTAATATTAAAATCCAAATTAAATTTAAATACTTATTTTTTATCACTAATATATAGGAATTTTTTCTTAGAATATGGCTGAAAAAATTATTAAAGGAATTATTGTTGATCGACTTAATTTTCGTGATTTTGATCTAATAATTAAATTAGCCACTAATTTTGGCATTATAAAAATGGTAGCATTAGGCGTTAGAAAAACAACAAGCAAAAATATTTATATACTAAATCTTGGTTGTTTAGGTGAATTTGAGATTTTTTTAGCAAAAAATCCTAATAAATTATCAAAATTAAAAAAGGGCGAATGTTTTCTGCATTTGGATTTAGTTAATAAAAATATTTATAACTTTTGAAAATTTTCCTCACAAATTATGCATGAGCAAAATTTTGAACCTAAAATTTTTCCAATTTTAGAACAAGCATTTTTTAAAATTAACGCCAAAAATGCTGATGCAATTAAGGTTTATACAATTATTAACTGGATTAAATTTAATGGTTGAATTGCAAATCTTACAAGTTGTAAGGTTTGCAAAACCAACCAACGATTAGTGAATTTTGATTTTGCTGGGGGGATGGAATGTTTTCGCCATCGAAGCTTAAAACCTTTAATTCGTTTTAATCCAAAAGAATTAGAAATTATTTATTGATCAGATTTTAGTTTAGATTTATTTTTAGAAAAAATTGATTTTTATTATATTTATTCTTTGTTTGATGTTTTAAAATTATTTTTAAATAAAAATTCATACATTTTTCTATAAACTTTTGGTATAATTTTTAAAAATTTATGATTAGAATTATTTCCGGAAATTATCGTGGTGCGGTTATTAAAAATCCTGAATTTTCAGTGGTGCGTCCAATGTCTAGTCGTTGTCGTGAAGCAATTTTTTCCCAACTTCAATTTGAAATTCCTAATTCTAAGGTGCTTGATTTATTTGCCGGTACTGGAGCGATTGGGCTGGAGGCGACTTCTCGTGGCGCTAAAAAGGTGGTAGCAACCGAATTAAACCAAAAAGCTTACCAAAATATAGTAGATTTTTGTAAAAAATATAATATTAAAAATTATCAAATTTTTAATAAAAGTGCAATTTTTTTAATTAATGATCTTAAAAATAAAAAATTTGACTTCATTTTCCTAGATCCTCCCCATAGTGAAGAAGAAATTACAAAAAAATGTTTCTGAAAAATTGCAGAAAATAATTTATTAGCAAAAAATGGACTTATAATTTATAAAACAAATTTAGGCTCTAAACTAATTCCGGACATTTTTTCAATCCATCAAATAAAAAAATACGGTAAAAACAGCGTTTTTTTCCTAAAATATTACAATGAAGGTAAAAATGAGTAAATTAATAATTTTGTCTGGACCTTCAGGGGTTGGCAAGGGCACAATTGAATCACTTTTATTAAAAAATAAAAATTTATTAATAAAGTTAGCAATTTCTGCAACAACTCGAGAAAAAAGGAGAGACGAAATTAACGGAGTTAATTATTTTTTCCTAACAGTTCAAGAGTTTAAAGAAAAAATTGAAAATGATGAATTTATTGAATGAAGTTGTCATTTTAATAATTATTATGGGACCCTAAAATCGCAGATTAAGTTTATTCAGTCTCAAAATTTTATCCCATTATTGGAAATTGATACAACAGGTGCTAAAAATATTATTGAAAATTACAAAAATAAAGGTGAATTATCCCAACTTTTAACTATTTTTATCCTCCCTCCTTCCATTGAATCTCTTAAAAACCGGATTCAAAAACGTCTAACAGAAACAAATATTCAAATAAATCAACGACTAGAAAAAGCCAAAGCTGAGATTAAAATTAAAAATTTGTTCAAATTTCAAGTGGTTAATGACAATTTAGAAGAATGTGTTGCCCAAATAGAAAAAATTATAAGTAAAGAGATCCAAAAAACTTAGATGAAAGGGCAAGTTGTTCGAATTATTGCCGGTTTTTATGATGTTGTCGATCCTAAAAACCGAAAATTATACCCGCTTTTAAGAGGTTCTGGCCTTCTTCGGTTGAATGAAACATCGCCAATAGTTGGTGACTTTGTTGATTTTGAAGAAAAAGGCTTTATTAAAAAAATTTATGAAAGAAAAAATCAGCTAATTCGTCCAAAAGTAGCCAACATTGATCAAGCTTTAGTTTTTATTTCGATTAGAGAACCTAATTTTTCAAGCTTATTATTAGATAAATTTTTATTGGTAATTGAAGCAAAAAATATTCCTGTAATTTTATTAGTTACTAAAATTGATCTTGATTCTAATTTTGAAAATTTATTACTTGATTATCAAAAAATGAATTATAACATTTTTTTTATTAATAATAAAAAAAATGAAATTCCTGTAGAATTAAAAGCCGAATTAGAAAAAAAACTTAACTTTGTTATCGGTCAAACCGGTGTCGGAAAAACCAGTTTTATTAATAATTTTTTAGATAAAAAATTTGCTATTCAAGAGATTTCCCAGACACTAAACCGTGGAAAGCATACAACTAGAGTCGTCCAAATTATTGAAAAGGAAAATTTTCGGATAATTGATAGCCCCGGTTTTTCCTCGTTTTCATACAGCGAGATATCCAAAAATGAAATTCGCAATGCTTTTAAAATATTTAAAAAATTTTCATCAGACTGCAAATTCCGTTCCTGCTTTCATTTTCAGGAGAAAACTGATCAATGCGGCATTAAAAGGGCGCTAAAAGATGGAAAAATACCAGAAAATCGTTATAAAAATTATCTTTATTTTTTAGGAAAATATGAAAAGAAAAATTATTAGCCCCTCGCTTTTGAATATAAAAAAATCTAGTCGGCTAAAATCAACAAGAATTTTTTTGAATCTTGGCATAAAATGATTTCACTTTGATTTTATGGATGGTATATTTGTTAAGAATGTAGCAATATCTATTCCAGAAATCAAAAATATTATTAAAAAATCAAAAGAATTTATCTCTGATGTTCATTTAATGTCTGTTAATCCCGAAGAGCAAATTAAGCAATTACTAGGGTATGTGAATTTTGCAACAATTCATTTTGAAAGTAGAAATTATGCTCAAATTAAAGAGATAATATCAAAATATTCGCGAAAAATTAAAATAGGAATAGCAATAAAACCTGAGACAAAAATAGAACAAATTTATGATTTATTACCCGAAATTCAGCTAGTTCTAATAATGTCAGTTGAACCTGGCAAAGGCGGTCAGGCTTTTATCGAAAATACTTATAAAAAAATAGAAGAATTATCCAAAATAATTCAAGAAAATAATTATAAAATTATCATTCAAGTTGATGGTGGCATTAAGGATTTTAATTCAAAAAAGGTTTTTGATTCTGGGGCTGACGTTATTGTAGTCGGAACTTTTTTAGCTGAAAAACCAACAAAATTAAAAATTAAAAAATTAATTAATTAATTAATTAATTTTTTAATTAATAAAAAAACCCAATTTATAAATTTTTCCATAAATTGGGTTTGTAAAACTGTTATTTTTAAAATTTATAAAAATTTAACTCGATTAATAAATTCAAAAATACTTGTATTTACAAGCGCATGAGCAGCTTGAGATACAGAGCCATTTTGTACTTTTTTCAGTGATTCAGAAATTTCTTGTAATTGTTTTAGAATTTGGTCTAATTTAGAAGGTATTGTTTTTACTGATTCGAATTGGTTTTTCAAGGCATCAAAATCCAAACTCGTAAATTTATTAAGCCCTTCCTGAAATTTGTTTATTTGGGCTGAATCTAATTTCCCAACTGCTTCCTGGATTTCATTAATTGTTTTTGTGATTTTATCAAATTTAAAATTTTCTATTTGTTTTTTAAATAAAAAATATAAAGTAGCGATTATTATCCCAAATAAAAGAACATTTCCGATTATAACCGCTAAAACTGTTGAAAAAAAACGCGTAAATCGTGACATATTCCTCCTTTTATGATTTTATTAATTTTTAAAAATTTGTAAAAAATAAAGTTTAGAAGAACAATTTTAATTTTTTATTTGTTTTCTAAGTTATTTTCTTGCTTTATTTTTTCTTCATTGTTGTCCTTTTGTTCTTTATCCTGTTCAATTTCGTTATCATTTTGGTTTTTATTAACTATTTCCTCATCTTTTGCCTCATGATTGAACTCGATTAATTTATCAATTACTTTTTGATTAGTGATATTAATCTGAATTTCGTTATAAGAAACAGTTTCGCTTATTTCCTGAACTGATTTTCCAGTAAATTTTGCTAACTTTTCAACATGGCTTTCATATTCTTGCTGAGTTGGCACAAGTCCTTCTAATTTTGCAATTTCGGCGAAAATGAAAGAATTTTTTAGCAATTTTTTTGCTTCTACTTCGAATTGGTCGTATATATCTTTTTCAGTAAATTTAGTGATTTTCAAATATTCTTTAAGTGGAATCTCTTGTTGTTTGAGTGTTGAATGGAAAACTTCATTAAGTCGCTCAATTTCTAAGTTAATTAATTTTTTAGCCAAGGGAACCTCAACCTGTTCTCCAATTTCAGTAAGTGCATTTCTTTGGAAATCAATTTTTGCTCTTTCGATATTTTCGCGCTCTGTAAGATTTTCTAGATAAACTTCTAACTGACTAATTGTTTCAACATTTTGAATTTTTAGTGATGCAACAAATTCATTTGTTAATTTTGCTGGCTGATTTTCCTTTATTTTATTAATCCTTACGCGAAAACGTGCTTTTTTATTTGCATAGGTATGAACCTGGTAATTTTCTGGAAATGTTACATAAATATCGGCCTCTTTTTTGATTTCAAGACCAACAAGTTGTTCCTCAAATCCGGCAATAAAACTATTAGAACCTATTCGAAGGTCAAAGTTTTCTCCTTCACCGCCATCAAAAGGCTCATCATCAATAAAACCTTTAAAGTTAAAGTTAATAACATCTCCTATTTTTACAGGTCTATTTACTTCGATAAACCTTCCTTTTGCTTCCAAAAGTTTTTGTTTTTGCAGCTCGATATCTTCTTTTGTTATTTTTTTAATGGCAAATTTGGTTTTAAGGTTCTTATAATCAGGCAATTTAATTTCTGGGTAAACCGGATAAAGAAATTCAATTTCTAAATTATTTTTATCCATATTAACTATGTTAAAAATTGGTGATTCAATAACATTGTCACTATCAATTATGTTTGTTGCCGCCTGTTTTTCAAGTTCGGGAAGAAACATTCTGAGGGCAAGCTCAAAAACAGCTTGCGGATTTAAATAAGCTCTTGCTTTTTCTAGAGGAACTTTTCCTTTGCGAAAACCTCGTAAAGAAACTTTTGCTGCCTGTTTTTGTTCAGCTTTTTGGTAGAATTCAGCTCATTTTTTAGAATCTGCAGTTAACTTTATTTTTAGCTCAGCACTTTCAGGTAAAAATTCACGTTTTATCATTAAAAATTCGTCCTCAATTTAATTTGGTTAACCTTGTTAATTTTCAAAATCTAAGTAAAAAAATAAAAATAAGTATAATTATAATCTAAATTAAGTAAATTTAATTCAAATTAAAAAAAATAATAAAAATACTTATATTTTATCATTATTTTTTGCTTAATTTAGTATAATGTAAATATATTATAATATAAATCTTTAAATTTTAATAGTATTTGGTCTAATTTCATTTATTTTTTCCGCTGCAAATTTAATACAATCATTAATTATCTTCAAACGATCACCTTCAAGATTAAGCTCTCATACCTTTTCATTGAGAGCAATAAAAACTTGGCCTAATTTTCCATCTTGAATTTCTGGGCCTGCATTTCCTGTTAGACTGATTACGTATTTAGTCTGGAAAAAATTTTGACCAAATTCAGCCATTTTTAGCGCTGTTTTTGCATTAGTAACTCCATTTTCTGTCTTAATTCCGATTTTTTCCTTAATTTTATTTTGATAACAAACAATTCCACCGGCAAAAAATTTGCTTGCTCCCTTTGTTTTAACAATTTCAGCTGCAAGTGCGCCTCCAGTTAAGGATTCAACAGTTGCAAGGCTAAATGGATTTTTGGCAAAAACTCAATCTTTTTTGGTAAAACTTTGAGTTTTTGTGCAAAAATTACAGACAAACTCAATTTTTTGGTAATTTTTAATTAAATCATCAACTTCCTTCTCAGTAAATAAATTTAAATTTTCAATTAAATTTTTATTATCACAGCCACAATAATAAGTTCAATTTTTACTTCCAATTAATTCAAAATTTTCAAAAAACTCTATAAAATCTTTGATCTTTTTGTTTTTTAGTCAGCTTTCAACCTCTTGAATTTCGCTCTCTGAATAATTAGGTAAAAGTTGAATAATTAATGATTGTGCTTTAGTGATTTTTAAATTTTGATCAATTTCAATTAAATTTTTTATCGCTGATCTTGTTTGTTGTGATTGATAAAAATAAAAAGCTAAATCACTGACAAAATCACCAACTTGTAATGGCACTTGTCCTGAATAATCATTTTTTTGACCAAATTTATTAATTTTTAAAAAACCAGAATTCCCGACAAATGAACCTACTAACTCGTTAGGGTTGTATTTTTTAAAATATTCATCTGGTATTTTGTAGTTTTTATTGTTAAAACTTGCCCGAATTTGGCCATTTTTGTTAGTTTCGATCACTAATGATTCTAAGTTTTTAGAGAATATTTTAATTGAAAATCCGCCTTTTTCTTCTTTAATTAGGTATGAAAGCGGCCCAAAAACATTAATTGCACTTGCCAAAACTAGACTGTTAATATTATCAAGTTGATGAATTTTAATTGCTTCATTTATAATTTGGCTCATTTCAGAGACAATTATTAAAACATTTTTATATAGATAAATTTTTGACTGTGATTTCATTATTAAAAAATTTTCCTAATTTGATTTAAGCCATTTTTCCAGAAGAGTTTTCCATTGATCCTCATTCTCGCAGGCTAAATATTCAAGAATTTGGGCATCATTAACTAAGCAAAATTTAGGTGAGGTTCCTAATTTTGTATAATAATTATATCATTCTTTGATTTTTTTGATATCATCAAGAACTTGTTGACTATTGACATTAAAACTATAAGCTTTGATATGCCGTTTTTTAATAGGAAAATTACTAGGATTTTCATAGTCTGAGTCCTTAAGAAAGGTGGCCACAATTACAAATTTATTTGCTTTTTTTAAAAAAGAGTATAATTGTGCTTGTTTTATGTATTTTTGGGGTAAATTTTCCCCTTTTTGGCCTCATTTTTCTAAATTTTTAATACCAGTTGTTTTAATTTCAATTATTGTATTAGTTTTTGGAATAAATCCATCGGGAATTCCGCCAATTATTGAATCTTCTTTAAAATAGTCATAATTAAATTTTTCGGGTGGGAAAGTTTCAATTTCAAGCCTTAATTTATCAGAAAGCGCTTTAATTACGAGTGGTTCAATTGCAATTCCAGCATCAATATATTTTCTATCCAAAATCGGCATATCTAGTTTTGCGATTTTAATAAACGCCCGAAAAGGTGAGCTAAAACTATCAAGTCCGAGAACTTCACCAATTAAAGTCCCACCAATTTTTTTAAAACCAGTTTTAAAAGCAAATTCTTTATTTAACAGTTTTTTATGAAATGATTTTTCAAGAATTAAAACCTGATTTTCATAGTCAATAAAATAGTCTTTTTTATGATAAAATTTTCTTGTAGAATCCATAAAGCTCCTTTAAATTCAAGGTTGAAGGCAAGTTAGGGCCAAAATAATTCCTAAAATTATTAGTAAAAATATGTTTTTTTTCTTTAAGTAAGAAATAAAAACAATTATAGCCCATGAGGTCCCAAAAAAAATAAAAACCCAAAATCTTCAACCCTCTAAAAATTCACTGCTTTTTTTTGTTAAAAAATAACCTTTACTTGAATTAAAACTATAATTTATAAAAATCAAATTGGTAAGTAATTGGAAAGCAAGTGCTAATATTATTCCGACAATCACCGGCCGAAAAATTTTTATCAAATTTATTCAAAAAACATTGTTTTTGATAGCTATTTTTTTGCTAATTCTCAATCAAAAAATTATTAAAAAAATAGCCGGCAAAATAAAAATAATTATAAAAAAAATGGCTAAAAATCAACCCAAAACACCATAATCGCCAATTAAAAAGCCCGTAATTCCTGCTAATTTAAGTGAGATAACCCCCGGAGTTGAATTAGCAATAGTAAAAATTTGACTAATTTGTTCCTGATCAATTTTTAGACCCAGGTGAGCTAGTTGTTCTCAAAACCAGCTAAAAACAGGCATAAAAACTTGACCGCCGCCAAAAACTAGTAGACTAATTAAAACAAGCCCGATTATTGCCAAACTAATTATTAGTATCATTTTTTCTCTTCCATTTTTTGATTAAAAATCAGATAAAATAAATAAAAATAACACAAAAAAGAGGTACAAGCGCTAGATTATAAGGGTTTGGCACAAAAAAGCAATAGGCAAAACTAGCAATTAAGATACTAAAATAAACAGCCGAATTTAAATTTTTTTTATCATTTTTCCAATAAATATATGAAAAACCTAATAAAACACCAATAATTGTAGAAAAAACAGCCAAATTAAAAATAATAAAATATCTTTCTGGGAGAAATTTTGTTACATAAATAAGCAATAAAAACAGGAAAATATGGGGTAAAATTCCCAAAATTGTAACAATAACCCCCAAAAAACTTCCTAATCTCTTAATTGCAATTAGCGAAATCATTTGCACAACCGAAGGCCCAGGTAGTAAATTTGTCAAAATTAGTCCTTGATCAAAATCAGACTTTGAAATCCATTGTTTTTTTGTAACAACTTGGTTGTAAATGATTGGCATTAACGCATTTCCGCCGCCAAAAGAAATTAGTGAAATTTTAATAATAAATCATAAAAAAATAAAAAAATCTTTAATTTTTGATGTTTTAGTTGAATTTAAATTCATAATTTAGTTAAATTTTATATTATTTTTTAAAAAATGTGGTATAATTAATTTTTGGTTTAGAGGTGTAGTTCAATGGTAGAACAACGGGCTTCAACCCCGTATGTTGCGGGTTCGACTCCTGTCACCTCTGCCATTTTTTTTATTTTTTTAATTGAAAAAAATGGCAAAAAATTGCATTCGCGCTCGCAATATTTAATGATTCAAAATTTATGGGTATATAAATTTTTTTATCCGCTAGTTTATTTAGTTTTTTTGAGACTCCTTTACCTTCATTTCCAAAAATTATTGTATATGATTTTTCTGGAATTACTTTAAAATCCATAAGATTTTGAGCATCTTTTTCAAGTGAGCTGATAATAATTTCTTGTTTTGGCCCAAATTTAAAAAAATCTGAAATATTTTTTAAAAAGTAAATATTTGCCATAAAAATCGCGCCTTTAGAGGCAGAAATTGTTTTAACATTATAAAGATCAACACCTGAATAAACAAGGTCAAAACCGAAGCTATAACAATTTCGAATAATTGTTCCTAAATTTCCCGGATTTTGAATATTTTCAAGAATTACAAGTCGTTTTGAGTCTAAAAAATCCTTTATTTTACGTTGTTTTTTTGATTTACAAACTGCGATTACTTCTGATGGACTTTTGTGCTGGGATAATTTTTCAAGAATTTTTTGAGAAACTATTACCACATCAACATTAACTTTTTGGTACTTTTCAACATTATTTTTTGTTGTAAGAATTCTCAAAACTAAACCTGCATTGATAGCTGATTCAATATCTTTTTCACCTTCTACTACAAATTTATTTCATAAATTACGGTATTTTTTTAATTTTAATTTACCTATTTCTTTTATAATTGGGTTATTATAAGAAGTAATTTTTTTAATTTTCATCAAGATAATTTGTTCCTTTTTGTACCTCGAATCGTGATAATTTTTTGAAATTTAATTGTCTGTGGAATTCATATGCTATAATTACAACTGTGTTTGCTAAATTTAATGAACGAGCTTTCGCGATCATTGGTATTCTGAGGCATTTTTCTTTGTTTTTTTTCAAAATTTCAATTGGAATGCCGGTAGATTCACGGCCAAAAACAAAAAAAATATCTTTTTTTGTTTCGATTTCAGTGTAAAAATCAACTTCAGTGTACAATTTTTGGCCATAACGGGTAATAAAAAATAGATTTTTTTGACCGTATTTTTCAGAAAAATTTTGCCAATTTTTATGTATCTCATGCTCAATCTCAGATAATAAAATTCCCGCAGCCGGTCTTTTTAAGTGTTTTGGCTCTAAATCAAAGGCAATCGGCATAATAATATGCAGTTTTAGTCCAGCAACAAAACAAGAACGAATTATATTGCCGGTATTAGGGCCAATTTCGGGTTGAAATAAAACAATATTAATCATTTATTAGTTCCATATTTGTTATATAAGTGGCAATTTTATTATTATTATTATTATTATTATTATTATTATTTCCTTTTAGAAAAAAATCATATTCAAGCAAAATTAAATTTGAGCTATGCTCAAATTTTTTCAAAAAAGTACTAACCATCACTTCGGTTCCATTATTAAAAAAAACATTGTCCACTTCCTTATTTAGTTCAAAAAATAAAGTATTTTCCCCGGAAAATACAGTTAAATTTTCATCTAAAATTTCAAGCCTTATCATAGTGTTATTTTCGGGGTTTAAAGTTTCATAGACAAGCATTTCCGAATTATTTATTTTTTCTTTTGTGACAGTAATTGGGCTAATAAATTCAATTATTTTTTCAATTTTACTATCTAGATTAATGCCTGAAAAAAATTTTACTTTCATTTTAATAGTCTTTTTTCAATTATCTTTTTTCCTAAAAGCCAAATTGCTCTTGCCAATTCTGGTCCTGAGTTTGTAAAAGTTGTTGCAAGTCTGATTGGAAGAAGCAAATTTTTACCTGTAATTTCAAGTTTTTGTCCAATTTCTTTGATTAAATCATTAATTTTTGTATAATCTCAATTTTGATAATCAATTTTGCTGGCAAAAATTTTAACCGGTTTTTTGTCGAGTTTTTCAAAAATTTCTAACATTTTTTCATCCATCTCTTGTTTTGGTCTATGAAAAAATTCAAAATTTTTGTAAAAGTCAGCATATTTTATACTACTCTTTTGAAAAGTTTCAACAAAAAATCGGTTTCAAATTTGATTATCAGAGAGTTCTAAATTTTCAAGAATTTTATCAACTGGCATTTTAGAAATATATGATTTTGAAAATCAATTTAATTTTTCAATATCAAAATGAGAAGGCGCCTTTGAAAGTCTTTTATAATCAAACGCCTTAATTAGACTTTTATGGTCAAAAAACTCTTGTGAATCAGGACTTGTTCATCCTAAAAGTGCTAGAAAATTAAAAAATGCCTCGCTATGATAACCTTGATTTTTGTAATCCTCTATAAATTGGAACAAATTTTTATCACGTTTTGACAGTTTTTTGCCATTTTTGTCAGTAATTATTGTAAGATGCCCGAATTTAGGAGTTTTTCAATTAAAAGCCTGATATATTCCAATTTGTTTTGGGGTATTTGAAATATGTTCTTCACCTCTAAAAATATGACTTATTTCCATATCAAAATCATCAACTACAACAGCAAAATTATAAGTAGGAAAACCATCGGATTTTATAATTACTCAGTCACTAATTGCACTTCCTTCAAAGCAAATTTGTCCGCGAACTAGGTCATTTCAGCAAAAGTTTTTGGCCTTATCAACCTTAAATCGGATTACAAAATGCTTGTTTTTTAAGCGTTTTTGTTTTTCTTGATCTGAAATTTTTAGTCAGTTTTGATCATAACGGAAACTAAAAATCCCTTTTGCAATTTGTTCTTTTTTTTGAAGTTTAAGCTCTTCTTGATTATCAAAAGCATAGTAGGCAAAACCTTTTTTTATAAGTTCTTGGGCTAATTTTTGGTAGCGTTCTAATTTTTCTGACTGACGATAAGGCCCAAATTTTGTTTCTGAACCCGGTTTTTCATCCGGAATTATCCCAAGTCATAAAAGATTTTCGATCTGCGACTTTTCTCCATCTTTGATATTTCGTGAATTATCACTGTCTTCGATCCGTAAAATAAAATCCCCGTTATGATGTTTTGCAAAAAGGTAGTTAAAAAGCGCAGTTCTGGCCCCACCAATGTGTAAAAATCCGGTCGGTGAAGGAGCATAGCGAGTTCTTATTTTCATTAAATTCCTTTCAAAGTCAAATTTTTTAAAAACTAATTTTTAAAAAATGTTATAAATTCTTTACTTTTTTGCCGTTTTTTGTCAGTAAGCAAATCTTGTTTTCCCATTTATATCTTTTTCAATTATAAAATCAGGGTAGTTTTTCTTGAAAAAATCTTGACTATTATAGTCAATTTCAAAAAAAATTCAACCATCGTCGGCTAAAAAATTATCAATTTTTTCAAGAATTTTTTCATAGAATGAAAAAGGCTCAGGCCATGCAAACAAGGCGGTTTTTGGTTCAAAATTAAGCACTGAATTAGCTAGTTTTTCCTCTTTTAAATAAGGTGGATTTGCAACTATTATATTAAATTTTTGCTCAGGAATATTCGCAAAAAGGTCGGATTTTATGATATTTAGCTCTAAATTATTATATTTTGCATTAAGCTTTGCCTGAAGAATTGCCTCATCACTTATATCTGCCAGAGTTATTTTTGCATTAATAAATTTAGCAAGCGCAAGACCGATAAAACCTGATCCAGAACATAAATCAAGGACCAAATCACCTTTTTTTATTACTTTTTTTATTTTAAGAATTAATTCCTGGGTTTCATAACGCGGGATAAAAACTTTTTGATCAAGGAAAATTTTAACGCCTTCCATTTCAATAAATCCAATAATTTTTTGGATCGGATAGTCCAGTTCTAACTTTAAATTTTCCAATTTTGAGATCTTAAGAGGTAAATTATATCGTTGTTTTTCTTTTAAAAGTTCTAATTTGCGCTTATTTATTAGCATAATTTTGTAGAATTAGTTCCGTTTTTTCTTGGGCAAGTAAGGCTTCAATTATTGGATTTAGGCTCCCTTGAATTATTGGTTTTAGTGAGGTAGAAAAATTAATTCGATGGTCTGTTAGTCGATCTTGGGGATAATTATAAGTTCTAATTTTTTCAGAACGAGCTCCTGAACCTGCTAATTTACGAAAATCTGACTGTTTTTGCTGTTGTTTTTGCAGTTCAAGATTATAAATTTTGGACTTGAGAATTCCCATTGCAATCTCTTTATTCCCAATTTGCGATCTTTCATCCTGTGAAGTTACGACAATACCGGTGGGAATATGGGTTATCCGGACGGCTGAATCCGTTGTATTTACCGATTGACCCCCTGCTCCTGAAGATCGATAGGTATCAATTTTTAGATCAGAAGGGTTAATTTCAATCTCAATTTTTTCATCAATTTTTGGCATAACCGTAACTGTTGCAGTTGAGGTATGAATTCGCCCCATTGTTTCAGTTGCAGGAACTCTTTGAACCCGGTGAACTCCAGATTCAAATTTTAGTTTTGAGTAAATTTTTTGACCTGAAATTTGAAAAATAATTTGACTAAACCCGCCTGCTAAAGCAAGTGAGGAGCTTAAAACTTTTACTTTTGCTTTTTGGGAATCAGCTCATTTATGATACATCTTAAAAAGATCGCCGACAAAAATGTTTGCCTCATCGCCGCCAGCCGCCCCGCGGATCTCAACAATTACGTCCTTTTCGTCATTTTTATCTTTTGGGAGCATTAAAATTAACAATTTTTTTTCATATTCTTCGATGTTCTTGCTCATAGTTGCAATTTCTACTTTTGCAAGCTGGATTAATTCTGGATCATCTTCCTGAATTAAAATAGTTTTTGCATCTTCAAGAACTTTTTGATCATCAAGAAATTTTTGAAAAACTTCAATAATTTCACTAATACTAGCAATCTCCTTTGCAATCTGTAGATACTGTTTTTGGTCATTAAGGATCTGATCTGTTTCTAAAAGTTGCTTTAAATCCTGATACTTCTGATGAATTTTCATCAGAGAATTAAACATTTTTTTTTCCATAATTAGTTAAAAAACATTTAGTTTTGTTTTTTTAAAAGCCAAAACTAAATGTTTGAATTTTCTTTTTCTATGAAATTATCAAATTTGATTCACCTTGCTGAATGTGCGAGTTTTTCGAGTTCTTTTGGATCCTCAAGGCTAAAAACTTTTTCCTGTCTTGCATCAAGATCGGTTGGATATCCTGAGTCTGTGCGAGTCATTTTGCTAAAATTGTCGGATTTGAGTCAGTTTTTAGACCAATTGGATCAAATTGGCCAATTCCTTTTACAAGCTGGTTTTGACCAGGTAAAGTTGGCGGGAAATATCCGCCCCAAAAAATTCCAAGAACTTGATTATATTCATTGACTACAAGCGAACCCGACATTCCATGACCACCACGAAGACCAGGGAGCGAAATTGAGTTGGCCCCTTGAAATTTTTTTATTGAATCCTCCTGGCGAAAATCAGTTTCTTTAAGAATTCCATTAGTTGTAATAAATGCATTTTTGTTGTCGGTAATTCAAGTAAATCCACCTAAAAATCCACCTAAATAAGCATGTAAGGGTAGTGCTTTTTTGATTTTGTCTGTAATTTTTTCTTGGGTTGCCTTTGTAAAATTAGGCACTAATTTATCAGTAACTAAAAAATCAAGCGGCGATTTTTGATAATTTTTAACTGCATCAGGAATATTTTTTATATATGAAGGTTGACCAAAAAAATCAAGATCAAGAAAAGGGATGCCGAAATTAAAAGAATTTTTTTTGACTTTATCTTCTGGAAAAGTAATTTCGATGATTGCAAAATCACGGAATTTATCCTTGTCAGGCATATTAAGCCCGATTGGATTAATTTTTAAATTTTCCCAAAATTTCTTTGATTCACTAGTGATATACTGAAAACCTTCAGGTCCTAGATAATCTTTTTTATTTGCAGTTTTTGCAACACGATCAAAACGACGGAATAAATTTGTATCATCAAAACTGATTGTATCAAGATTTTTAAGGCTGCCATCAAGGAGGTATGAAAATGAATAAACTTGGTCAGGTTTATTGAGTAAATCAGCAATAACGTGTAAATTTGTCGCTAAATAATAAGTATTTGTTGGTAGAAATTTTCCTGGATTCTTTGGGTCTTTTTTTAATTTTCGATCAAAAACTCAAGCGGTTCCTGATGTAATTTTGCTTGTATTTGTTTTTGTTTGGCGATCATATTCATTCGAACGGAGTTGAATTACAAGCGATCTTGCACGAAGCGAGCTATTTATTGAATCTTTTTCAAGAACTTTTGCCCCAAAATCAGCGATAATATTTTTACTTTCAGTTTTTTGGCTAAATTTAATTTTTACTTGATAATAATCCTGAAGTGAATTTCCAAAATAGAAACTAATACCAGTCTCATCAATTTTAAAATCAACTAATGAGGCAAATTTATAGTTAAATTTTTCAAAACTTTTCAAATTATTAGTGTTTTTAAATAATTCCTCTGATGAAAGCGCTTTTTCTACTGCTTTGCCAAAAAGCGGTCATAAAAGTGAATCACTTGAAGAATTTAAACTTTCGGAAATACTCTGTAGTTTTTCAGCAAGATCGGCTGTTTTTGGTAATTTATATCAAGAATCAAGATAGTCAAAGTCAATTTCCCTAGTAAATTCCTCACTTGAAAAAATTTTATCATAGGAATTAAAACCTTCAACTTTAATTACCTGACCCGGACTGATTGATCCAGAAGTTAGACTAGTTTCTTTTTTATTTAAAATAATATAAAAATCACCATTTTGGTCATTTGCAAGCGAAGGAACAATTTTAATATCATAATTTTGATAGTTAAAATCACCAAAATTAATAAATTCAGCTAGTGATTGACTCTGATTTATGTGAGAATTTATAAGAAAAGAAGGTAAAAAATTCGCATATTTTTCTTTTAATTTAAAGCTTTTATTTTCGGTTAATTTATTAAATCCAGGGTTTGCTTTGGTCTTTAATTTTACAATTTTTGAGACATAATTATTAAAAGAATCATGATAAATTGATAAAATTACATCGATTTCACCAGTGTTTTTATCATAGGAATTTTTTAGAATGGTAGCTTTTAGATAATAGAAATTTTTGACCCTTAAACGGTAAGGATTTTTGGCAATTTTGGCAATATTAGGCGCTGAGACATCAGATTCAGGTACATCAAATTGATCAGAATTTCGCAACTTGTTAATATCCAATTTTTCAAAATTGGATGGGAGATTTAAAAAATCCCAAATATCTGCATTAGAATCAAGTTTATTAACATCAAAATTTTTTTCATCTTTTAAAGTTAGGGTATTAATATTCTGAAAAGCTGTTGCAATTCGCTGTTTATATGCAAAAATTCCGGTTATTTCTGTCTTAAATCCCGAAATGAGAAAATTTTTGCTTTGAACTAACCGGTCTGAACCTTTTTCGAAAGCATCAACCTTAATTTTAATGGCCCCATAATCATCATTTACCGAATTAGGATCAGCCTTAATTTGGATATCAAATTTTTTATTAAGGTCATAATTATCGACTCCCGGAATAAAACTTCAAAGAATTGCTGAATTTAAAAGCTTACCTTTTTCCTTAGCAATTTGTGAATTAATTTCATTTAGACTATTTTCATTATTTAAGAAAGTTATTTGTTTTAAAAATTCAGATGCCTTAATTTTTTCAAATCTTGACCTAATTCGCCCACTAATAATTGAATCTAGTGGTTTTTTAGGATTTAGTTCTTGATCTCAAGGATTATTTTCGCCAATCTCGGCAACTAATCCACCTATTTTTTTGACCGCTCCAAAAGGCGTGCAACCTATAGCAGTCAAAAAAAATGGCGCTGTTAGTAGCGGTATAATTCTAAATAAAAATTTTTTTCAAGTTTTCTTTTCTTTTTTAGCCATCATTGGTATAATTATAATATAATTTAAGTTAAATTTGATATTTTTTTTGATTTTCACAAAGGCTCATTGGTGGAATGGTAGACACGGCAGACTCAAAACCTGCTGCAGCAATGCGTATCGGTTCGAGTCCGATATGAGCCACCAAAATAATTTTTATAACCTTTTTTTAATTTTTTTTAAATTATATAAATAAGAAAAATTAAAAAAGGGTTAATTTTATTTTTTCCAAGCTCAAATTTAGCCTTGAAAAAATAAAGATTTTTAAGCTTTAATTTTTTTGCTAAAAATTAAAAAAGTACTATAAATTTATAGTACTTTTTTAAAATCATAGGATAAAAATATTAAATTTATAGAGAGATTTTTAAACTGTTTTTCCTAAAAAATTAAATATTTTTAATTGCATCCTGATAAATTTTATCAATGATTGCAACTGATTTGGCAAATTTTTCTTTTTCTTTATCATTAAGACTAATCTCAATAATTTTTTCAATTCCGTTTGCTCCTAAAACAACTGGAACTCCGATATTTACTCCGTGAAATCCGTATTCTCCTCGTAAATTTGCTCCGGCAATCATAATATTTTTTGTATCTTTGATAATATTAGAAACTATTTTGGCAATAGCTGCACCAATTCCATAAAATGTTGCCCTTTTACGATTAATAATTTCATAAGCCCGGCGAGAAACTGGATATTCAAGTTCTTTTTCGTAATTTGAGCTATCAATTCCGGTTAGTTTAGAATAAGCACAGAAACATTCACCGGCAATTTTAATATTTGAATAAGCAACAAAAGATGAATCACCATGTTCACCCATCACGTAGGCCTGAACCGAATTAGGCGATACTTTTGCTCTTTTTGCGATTGCAAATTGAAGCCTTGCTGTATCTAAAACAGTTCCACTACCGATAACTTTTTGATCGGAAAATCCAGATGCATCCCGGTAAGCCCTTGTAATTATATCAACAGGATTAGCAACAATAATACTTATTCCACTAAAGCCACTTTCTTTGACTTTTAGTGCAATTTCCCGGATAATTCGGATGTTATCAGCTACTAATTCAAGCCGAGTTTCACCCGGTTTTTGTGGTCTTCCCGCTGTAATTACAATAAAATCAGCATCTTTTAGATCTTTATATTCATAACGGGAGACACTAATCGGAAAAGGCAAAGAAGCTGAGGCATCTTCAAAATCAAAAGCATTACCATCGGCAAAATCAGGATTAATATCAATAATTCCATACTCGGATGCAAGTCCTTGATTCATTGCTGCATAAAGGAAGGAATTTCCGACATTTCCAGCACCAATTAGAGCTATTTTAATAGGTTTCATAAGTTTGATTTCTCCTTTTTTGTTAAATTTTTTCATTGATAGATTTAATTTTTTTTAATTAAAAACAAGTAATGATAATTTTTTTCTTATTTTTAATTAAAACGAATCAAAAATGAAATTTTTTTTATTTTTTGATTCGTTCAATTTCAGAAAAACTACGTATTTTTAATAATTTTTTATATTCTGGATTTGGTTCCTTTAAAAGGGCTAAACCAATTGAAGAAACAAGTGAGAAAATAATAATGAGAATATAAGCTCCAAGAGCATAACCATCGACATTATTTAGTTCTAATTTTTTTAGATCAATTCCTGGTGGCGTGTTAACTAATGATGTAATAATCGTTGCGATTGTAAAAGCGGTATAGCCAAGACCCCAAATTAGACCGAACTGAAAACCAACACGGTAAGGGTTTGAGCCTTTATATTCATGAGGTAAATTTAGCATAACACCTTGAATTCCTCAAAGACAAATTCCCATAAAAAGGCCCAAAAATAAGAACAATCAAGTTCAACCATCCGTATAAGATTTTGCATATTCATAATTTTTTCCAACTTTTAAAACAAAAACAACAGTTGCAAGCACATAAAAAAATACGCCAAGAGTTATAATTGTTGATATATATTTACGTCTTTGTAGCTGATATTTGGATAAAAGTCCGATTGTAAAAGGTCCAAGAAACATTCCTGCTAGAAAGAAGATTAGAAAAACAGAAATTTTATCATTAAAAGTTCCATCACTATCACCTATTAACCGATGAAAAATTGGTTTTGAAAAAGTAAAAGGAAAAACGACTGCCACAAGTCATGAACCATATAAAATTGTTCAATATCAAGTATCTTTTTGTTTGAAAAATGTAGCTAAACTCAGTTTTTCCTGTTTGTTTCTTTTTTCTATATTTGAAGGATAAAGATCAAATTTAGTACCTAAAATGATATATCCAATTAATGGAATTAAGGTAAGAAGCCCGATAACTAAAAAGACAATTTGTCAATTATCACGAAAAGCTTCCTGAGCCTCTTGACCAATAATTCCTGCAAAAGGAATAAGCGTAATTATTGTTCCAATTGGATAAAAAAAAGGGGAAAACTGTGAAATAACAGCTTTTTGCCTTTGATTTAAATAATTTGAGACAACTGGTTGAATTAAAATAATCTGCATTGTTCCGCCAATTGCAAAAATTGTTCTAAGAATTATAAACCCGGCATAAGTTGGTGAATAAGGGGCAATAATTCCAAAAAGCATAAAAAATAAAGACAAAATTACTGTATATTTATGCGAAATTTTCACAATTAATCAACCAACAAGAACTGATCCAATTCCACGACCAATTGTGATACCCCAGTTAACTGCTTGATTTACAACGGTTCCTGGGGCTTCATTAGCATTTGGAAAAAAGTGACCTAAATAACCACTTATTCCCGCTTTACCGTTAAGTCCGGCAGAGGCAAAACCTCAATTCATTACAAAAATCATATAAGCAAAAACGATTAAAGCTCATAAAGTTATTCCAACTCCAAAGCTTAATTTTTTTTCTTTTACGTTTTTTGTCGCGAAGTTTAAAATAAAATTTTTTTTCATATAATTTATGATTTCTTAAAATTCTAACATTTAATTACAAGGGGGGTTAATCTCGCCCCCTTTTGTAATTATAACTTAAAAAATAGCAAAAATCATTCAAAATTAACAAAAAATGATTTTTTATATAATTTTATTCAGAAATTTAATAGCTTATGAATAAAATTATATTTAAATTCAGGATAAATTTAGCTTTTTAACTGATTATTTTTAATTTAATTTAATTTATTTTAGTTGTATCAAAACGATCTGTTGTCTGTAAAATTCTTGTAGCTGAATATCAAAAATTCACCTTTGATTTAGCAACTTCTTCTAGGATTGCTTTTTTTTCAATTGTAAAAATAATTGTCTCTACACGTCACTGCTTCTGACTTGTATAGCCGGATATTCCTTCTCAAATATTATAGGAGTGTCAGTATTTGATTGATTTAAAATGCTTAATAATTTTTTCGGGTTCGTTTGTATAAATTTGTAAAAGTAATTTACCATATTTTGGATAAATTCGGCCTACAATCGTAGAAGATACGATTAGATAGAGAAAAAGAGCAAAAAACTTTTGCCCAAAAAGTTGGCCATTAACTTGAGCAGGTTGGAAAAAATATAGTAAAACAAGTGAAAAAAGTCCAAAAAATATCGAAATACTAAACATTATTTTTTCGATTGGTTTGCGGTATTTTAAAGCAATAAAATAAGTTATAAAATCAGTTCCGCCTCCTGAACCGCCAAATTTTCAGGCAATTCCAATCGACCAGCCTGATAAAATTCCTCCAATAATTGTATAATAAAATAAAGTTCAGGAATCTTTTATTTCCTTAATTAGAATATTTTTAACAAAAAAATCCCGAATTGGACTATCAAGTGAAAACACTTGATTTCAGATAATCTGAAAAAAAAGTCAAAAAAAAGTAAGATATGAAAAGCTTTTATTTGAAACTTTTACTAGCGTAAAAATTAATAAAGGAAGATTAATTGCGAAATAGATTACCGCAAAAGATCAACTAACATCAACATTGTAACGTGAATTAACAATTATTGTAATTAAAGCGGGAATTGCCGATAAGCCAGTTGGCACCGTTTTTGCAAATCCAAGAAAAAAAGCAACACCTAAAGTAAAAAGAATTGATGAAAAAGCCATCATTGTAATTGATAAGGTTTTTCGTTTTCAAAAGTTTTTAAGGTTAATTTTATCTTGATTAAATTGAAAAATTTCACGTTCTGCACGTGTAATTAGCCTTTTTTTTAGGCATCTGGCAAAATTGTGTTTTTTTTGACTAGGGCAATGACAGGAGCCCTTTTTTAATGCCTTATTTTCTTGAGAAGCCATAGTGATTTTTACCTATTTTTTTATTAAATATATATAAAAACCACTAAACACAACACTTCTCGATATGGCTGCTATATTTCTATCCTGACCAGGTTACAAGGTTATTATTTTAGTGGCATATTAATTATACCATATTTTTTGAATTTTCCAAAGTTTTTTCTAATTTTTTTTGGAAAAATTTAATGCTAAAAAAATTAGAATAATATTATATAATTAAAATAAAAAAAATTAAGAAAAAACAAGGAAATACAATGATAAATTCACAAAGTAATAACATTTTAGATAATTGAAATTACCCTTTTGTAATTAACAGGAATCCCTTTAGCAAAATTCATATTGTTTTTTGTCATGGTTTTAATTCAAATCATAACGTATTTTCAAGCACAATTGACTCAATAAGTAAAAAAATCCCACTAAATTATTATAGTTTTACTCTCCCTGGAAATAATTTAACACCAGCTAGCGAAGACCAACTTTATTTAGAATATTATGCGGATTTAACAGTTAGTTTTATTAAAAAATTAAATTTAAAGGAGGTTATTTTAGTCGGACATTCGATGGGAGCAGCAATTGCAGCATTAATTTATAAAAGAATCCCTAAAATGATAGTAAAAATTGTTTTTATTGCACCAATGAATAAGGCAAACTTACCCCTAAAAGATTTTTTTTATGAAAAATTTTTTCCAAAAACACCAGAAGAAATGCTTGAATTTATGCCAATTTATGAATATGACAAAGAAAAATATAAAGATCCTAAATATTTAAAATGAGCAAAAAGTCTCTATAATTACGAGTATTTTAATAATTTTAATATTGTTTCATTAGCACAAAATCTGCTAAAAAATAATATGATGGACCAAATTGAGCAAGCCCTAAAATCAATAAAAATCCCAACACTTTTAGTTTTAGGTCAAAGAGATGGAATTGTATTACAGCAAGAGACAAAAACATATTTTGAGTCACTAATTCCAAAGGTTCAAACAGAGATAATTCCTAAAACAGGGCATTTAATTTATAGCGAAAATCCTGAATATTTTAATCAAATTTTTAGTGACTTTATAAAAAAAACACTATAAAAACAAGTGTTTTTTTATAAAGCAACTTCTAAGTTTTTAAATTTTTGAAAATTAAAAACTTGGTTTTAAAAACCAAATTTTCTTATTTTAAAATAATTTAAAATTTTTATTAATTATAATTATTTATTTGCTTTTAGACTTAAAAATTAAACTACCTAACTAAATTATTCCTTGATTTATAGTATTTTTCTGATTTTTAAACAATTAAAAAAAGACACAAAAGTGTCTTCTTTTAAAATAATTTTTTAGACAATAATTATTTAGCCATTACTACTGTTGCGTATTTGCGTTTTCTTATTTTTTGGAATTTAACAATTCCATCAACAAGGGCAAATAAACTATCATCATTGCCAATTCCAACATTTTTACCTGGATAAATTCTCGTTCCTCTTTGGCGATAAATGATTGAACCTGTAAGAGCAAATTGGCCATCACCAATTTTTTGTCCCAATCTTCGCCCAGCCGAATCACGGCCATTTTTGGTCGAACCACCTGCTTTGGTCTTTGCCATTTTTTAAATTATCCTTTCAATTCCGTGATTTTTACTTTTGTAAATAGTTGGCGGTGCCCTAATTTTCTTTTATGGGTAGATTTTGGATTATGGCGGTAGACAACAATTTTTTTTGCTTTTCCTTGTTTTTCAATAATACCAGTAACACTGGCATTTTCAACATAAGGAGTACCAATTTTACCATTAATAAATAAAATATCAGTAAAAGTTATAGTTTCTCCCTCGTTTTTGTCGATTTTTTCGACAAAAATTGTTTGATCTTTTTCAACTTTAAGTTGTCTACCACCGGTTTTAATAATTGCAAACATAAGCTTCTCCTTATGATTTTTTTCCTAAAGGTACTGAATTTTCAGATTTAAACCTTTTTGGTATGAGATGGTTTGAATAAACGCTAAAATTATAGCATTTTCTCTAAAAAAAGCAATAAAAAAATTTTTTTCTTGCTATAATTTTTGAAAATGGAATCAAAACTAAGTTTGAAAGCTTTTTTTATAATGAGTCTAAAAAAGCATATTTTCAAAAATTAATGGAAAAACTCGATGAAGAATATGAAAAATATCAAGTTTTTCCAAATAAAAAAGCTTTATTTCGCGCAATTGAATTAACAAATTTTGCAACTCTAAAAATTGTTATTATTGGCCAGGATCCTTATCATAAAAAAGGTCAAGCCGATGGACTTGCTTTTTCAACAAGAACAAAAATTTTGCCCCCTTCACTTCGAAATTTATTTTTGGAGATAAAAAATGCCTACCCAAACTTTTCAAAAGAAAACGGGAATCTTGAAAACTGGGCAAAACAAGGCGTTTTATTACTTAATCACGTTTTAACCGTGCGAAAATCCAGTCCCAATTCACATAAAAATATTGGATGGGAGGTTTTTAGTTCTAACTTAATCAACTTTATTGTAAAAAATAAAGTTGATATTGTTTTTTTATTATTGGGTAAAAAAGCAAAATTAGCAGTTAAAAATATTAACCTTGAAAAGCAAAAAGTTTTTGCCTATTCACATCCTTCGCCTTTTAGTTTCGCCAAATCGCTTAAAAATTCTATGGTTTTCCGCAAAATTAACGATTTTTTAAAAGAAAAAAAACGATTAGAAATTAATTGGAATTTATAAAAAAAAGTGTATAATTTTCTAAATTATATCATAAAAGAAAGGATTTTTTAAATGTCAATATTAGAAAAAATGAAAAAATATTGCGACATTGATGGTATGTCGCGTTATGAGGATGAAGTTGTTGCTGAATTAAAAAGATCAACAGAAAAACTTGATCTTGTCTATTCTCGTGATGGTTTTGGTTCCTTAATTATGCAGAAAAAAAATCCAAATTCTGGACCTAAAGTAGTCATTGCCGCGCATATGGATGAAGTTGGTTTTATCGTTTTAGATATTACTGAAAAAGGTTTTATCAAGGTTAAATCAATTGGCGGAATTTGAGGAAATGCGGTAATAGGGGCAAGATTTAAGTTAATTAGTTCATCAGGTCAGGAGTTTTTTGGGGTTGCTGGGCATACTTCAATTCATATTATGGAGAGATCTAAAATTGAAAAAGCCTTACTAGTAAAGGATCTTTTTTTTGATTTTGGTTTTAGATCTAAAAAAGAAGCTCAGGATTTAGGTGTTGAAATTGGTAATCGAATTTATTTTAATAATCCTAGTTTTTTGATGCAAAATCAAGATTTTTTTGCATCAAAAGCAATTGACAACCGCGCAGGCGTGGTTGTCATTGATGAATTAGCACATCGATTATATAATAAGGAATTAAAATCTAATCCGATTTTAGTAGGAACTGTCCAAGAAGAAGTTGGTTCCCGTGGGGCAAAAATGGTTGCAAAAATGATTAATGCTGATGTTGCTTTTGCAATCGATACAGGAGCATCCCATGATACTGAAGGCGCAATTCCTGGTGTTCAAAAACTAGGTGCAGGAGTGGCAATTGATATTGCCGATGGAGGCGCTTTAATGGACCCACGGTTAGTTGAAATTCTTTTTAGGATTGCCAAGGAAAGAAACATCCCGATTTATCGTTATGTTTCACAAGGAGGGGGAACTGATGCTGAAAAATTACAATATTCAGGTTATGGGACCCCAACAGTAAGTATTTCTGTTCCCCAGCGTTACCTCCATTCAACTTATGGTCTAATTAGTTTATCAGATATTAAAGCCGCAGTTGATCTAATCGAAGCTTTCATTCTTGAATATGGCCAAAAAGAACATCAAGAGTTAATATATAAATAATAGCCTGAAAAATAGTAATTTTTCTTAACTAATAAATAAAGTAAATTGGCTGTTTTCCAACTTTTTCAGTTTCTGCTTTAGCCATTTTTGAATCATCTCATTTAACAGTATTTCCATCGGCTTTTATCTCACCTGAACCGGTGGTAAAAGTTCGATAAATCGAAGCAATTCCGAGAATTGCAGGAGTTAATTTTGAAATTGCTGTTGCAAGACCAGAAATTCCTGCAAGAACTCCAGCTCCTCCATTCTCAGTTTTGTCTTTCTCGCTTAATTTAACTAAATTTTGATTTGGTTGGTTTTTCATCTCTCAACCTCCTTTCAGTCAATATTAAGTAAAAAAACCAAATTAGTTAAAAAAAGGAAAAAATTAGGAAAAAAGTGCAGTTTTTACTACTTAACCGTGAAATCGCAATTAAAATTATTAAAAACCAAGAATTTTTTTCGGGAAAAATTCTTGATTTATCCTCTTTGAATTTTGAAGAAATTGCTGATTTTGCCTTTTCGGGAATGGATTTGGAAATAAAAAAATTGATTTTACCTGACTCGCTATTAAAAATTGGCGAGTCAGCTTTTATGCTAAATAAAATTGAAAAAATTGTTTTTGGCGCTAATCTAGAAACAATTTTGGATTCAGCTTTTGAGTCCAATATGGTCAAAAAAATCGAATTTCCAAAGGGGATTCGTAAGTTAAATAGCTCTGTTTTTGCTAATAATAAAATAAAAAACCTTATAATTCCAAGTACAATTTCAGAAATTGCCTCTGATTGTTTTGCAGATAATTTGCTTGAAAAACTTGAATTTCATTTTGAAAATATTAGTGTTAATACATATGCCTTTGTCGGGAACTCACCAAAACAGGTCGATATTTTCGCTAGTTTTAGTGCTAAAAATGGTGAAGAAATCTTTGATTTTTATAAATTTAAATTTGATTTTTTAAATAATTTTGATAAATTTGATAATAGTTTTAAACTTGAAATTAAAAATTTGTCTCTTATGCAAATTTTGTTATCATTTAATTGGGAAAATTTAGAAACAATTAACCTCATTATTCCCGAAAATCAAGGCAAAAAACACTATGAGATCTTCATAAATAAGTCTAAAATGACTCAGAGAATGCAATTTGATGCTCTAGGAAATGTTTTTTTTAAAAAAATAGTAGAAATTTATTAGTAAATTTCTTAATTTTAGTTATAATTATTATTAATTAATTTGCACTTTTTAAACCATTTCAAAATACAAAATACGAGAAAGTTGCCATCAAAAAAATGAACGATATGAAAAATTATATTTCAAAAAGAACAAAAATAATCGCAACAATTGGCCCTTCAACGCAGGATTATGAGGTCCTAAAAAAATTAGTACTATCTGGGGTTAGTGTAATTCGGGCAAATTTTTCCCATGGAAATTATCAAGAGCAAAAACAAAAATTTGACAGCGCCCGGAAGCTTTCTAATGAACTTAAGATTCCAATTTCAATTATGTTAGATACAAAAGGACCCGAAATTCGCATTGGCAAAATTTTAGAAGGCTCCCAAAAAATCCTTGCAAACCAACGTTTAACTGTCCTAACAGATTCAGATTCTTATCAAAATTTTCAAGGAACAGCCCAAATAATTACTGTTTCTCATCAAATTGATAAGGATCTAAAAATCGGTGATAAAATTTTATTTGATGATGGAAAATTACAATCAGTTGTAATCGAAATTGAGCCCGGAAAAGTTGTAGTTAGAACTAAAAATTCACATATTTTAAAGTCAAATAAGCGACTAAATTTACCCGGTGTAGCATTTTCCTTACCCTTTTTATCCCAAAAAGATATTGATGATATTCTTTTCGGGATTAATGAAAATGTTAATTATATAGCTGCATCCTTTGTTAATTCAGGTGAAAATGTCCGTGAATTACGCACACTTTTAGATCAAAACGGCGGCGGACATATCCAGATTATCTCCAAAATTGAGTCAAGACTTGGTCTTGAAAATATTGATGAAATTATTGAATTATCGGATGGAATTATGATTGCCCGTGGCGATCTAGGTCTTGAAGTGCCTTATGAAGAAGTTCCATTTCAACAAAAAAGAATTATTCGCAAATGTCGTTTTGCCGGTAAAACTGTTGTAGTTGCAACGCAAATGCTTGATTCAATGGAGAAATCATCCCAACCAACAAGAGCAGAAGTAACTGATGTCTATTGAGCAACTGAATTAGGCGCGGATGCGACAATGCTATCTGGTGAATCTGCCCAGGGTCAGTTCCCAATCGAGTCAGTTCAGGTAATGGCAGTTATTAATAAAAGAGCAGAAAAAGAATTTTATAACAAACTTTTTTATGCAAAGCAACTGGCAGTAATTACGGAAAATTCAAGGGGACTAAGAGCAAAAATAGCCCATAAATTAGCGCATTTAGCCTATGAAAAAGAAATAAAATACACAGTAGTGTTATCTCGAACTGGCCAACTTTTAAGGGAAATTGCAAAATTTAGACCAAATACAGCCGTAATTGGCGTGATTAATAATGAAAAATTAATTAATGGTTTTGGAATTACATCCTCCGTTTTTGTCTCAATTAACTCAATTTCTGAATTTACAGCAATTAAAAATGATTTTAGTCTAGCAAGAAATGTATTAGAACCCTTTGGGGTTGAAAAAGGTGATACATTTTTAGTGGTAGAAAACGAAAAAATGGTACAATTTGTTTATTAATTTTTTATTTTTTTAATATTTTTTTTGTTTTTCCTGTATAATATAATATGCAAATTTTTATTTGCAGAAAGTAGATAATATCTCACCTGAAGATGTTAGTGATCTTGGGTTTACCTGACAAACAAAAATTATTATTTTTTTGTCCAAAATTAAAATTAAATTCGTTTTTTAGTAAATTTTTTTAAAAAAAAATTTACTAAACGATCTAAAATGGAGTAAAACTTAAATTTTGAATCACAGACCCCCTTTCCAGAAAAAACCATTACAAGACCACCAAATTAACGAAAATATACTTTTTCCCAACATTTTTTTAGTTGGAACTGATAATGAAAAAATTGGGAAAATCGCAACAAAAGAAGCAATTGAGTTAGCTAAATCCAAAGGTCTTGATTTAGTTTTAATTTCGATTAAGGAAGTTAAAACTAAAGATAATCAAATTCAAAAAGTTCCAATTGCAAAAATTCTTGACTATGGTAAATTTCGTTATGATATAAAAAAGAAAAAAAAAGAAGAAAAAGAAAAGCAATCTTTTACTAATAATCGTGAAATTCGCGTTAGTTTTAATATAAATTTCCAGGATATATTAGTTAAATCGAAAAAAGCTCGTGAATTTATTCTTGATGGTGATCGTGTTAAAATTGCCCTTCGTTTCCGCGGTCGTGAAATTACTAGGGTTGATCAAGGCAGAAAAACACTTGATATCTTTTATGATCAGTTAAAATATATTGCTAAAAAAAGTAAAGAAATTTCACAAAATGGAAACTTTTTAGTTATGCATCTTGAACGTGATCGCAAAAAACTCCCAAAATTCATTTCAGCAAAACAACTAAAAGAATTACTCGAATACGAAAAACAAAAAAAAGAGGAAGAAGAGAATGTCTAAAATCAAATTTAAAACAAAATCAGCATTAAAAAAAAGGATAAAAGTAACGGGAACAGGAAAAGTTAAACATGGCCATGCTTATCGTTCACATCTCGCTCAAAGTAAAACAACAAAACAAAAACGTCAATCAAGAAAATCAACTTTAATGAATAATTCTGATTTTAAAAGACTAAAAAAATTAATTTAAAAAACACTTTTAAGAAAAATACATAAAAAGAAAGGATATTTTAAATGAGAGTTAAAGGCGGAAGTATAACACGTCAGCGTCGTCGCCGTTGATTAAAATTAGCAAAAGGCTATTGAGGGCATAAATCGATTGGTTTTAAAACAGCAAAACAGGCAGTAGTTAAATCCTGAACTTATGCTTTTCGTGATCGAAAACAGCGAAAACGAGATTTTCGTAAATTATGGATTAGTCGAATTAATGCAGCAGCGCGCAACCAAGGGATTTCTTATTCGCAATTAATGCATAAAATTAAGCAATCAAATATCGAAATTAACCGAAAAATGCTAGCCGAAATGGCAATTCATCACCAAAGTGATTTCGAAAATATCGTTAAATTAGCAATTGCAAAATCTGCTTAAATAATCTTCTAATTTAGGCAGCGCAAATTTTAAAATTAAATTTTTAGGAGTAAAAATGGCAAGAAAAGACCAAATTTCTCACCGCGGACCATTAAGTGGAAATAATCGCTCGCATGCTCTAAATGCAACAAAAAGGAAATTTAACCTTAATTTACAACAAATAACACTAAAAACAGCCTCAGGAAAAAAAATTCGACTTAAAGTATCAGCAAAAACTAAAAAAACATTACGTAAATGAGGTCACGTTTAAAATTTAAGTTCATAAAATTAGAAATTTTAAAAAAAAGCGATTGAATTTAAAAAACTCCAAAATTATTGGAGTTTTTATTTTTTATAATATTTTTATTTAGGAGAAGAAAAAAGCAATTACAAATTATCCTTTATATTAAAGTGTTTTTTGATTATTCATTATTACTATTTCATAAAAAAACGTCACGGTGATTTTTTATAGTAATCAAAAATAGTTTTAATGGAATATCTAAGAAGATTACTTGAAATATAATGTAAAAAATTTCTTGTAAAAACGCTAATGATAATTAAAAATAATAATAAAAAAGAAAAAATAATAGATGAAAAAGCGCCTCGAAGTGAATGATTTTTATCGTATTCCTTTGGAAGAACACTTAAATTTATTAGACTAGCTTCAGTCAAACTAATTCAAAGCAAAAACAAAACCAAACCAATTAAAATTACCAAAGCTTCTAAAATAAAAATTCGATAGTGAGCTCTAAATAAGATTTGTTTTTTTTGAGTTTCATCCTCAATTGTTTCATTAAATTCTTCTAAATCCCGAATTATCGCATTAAAACGCGTGTATCTTAAAGGTTTTGTTACAAGTTTATAATATTTTTCAGTAAATTCTTGATCGGATAAGACTAAAGCTTCACTTTTATATTTTTTGATAAATCGAAAATATTTAGTAACAATATAAAGTACTGGAGAGGTTAAGAAAAAGTAAAATATACATCTAATTCACAATAAATCATTTTGGCTAAAAGAAGCAAAAATATTAAATAAATTAAAAGAAAACATTCCAATAATTAAAATAAAAGCTGAAACCTTTAACCCGCCTGATCGGATAACGCTAGAATAAAAGAAGAGACTTATTGCTTTCATTTTTTCCTATATCTTGTATTAATACAGTATTAATGCTACGAAATTGAGGGTAAAAATCATTAAAATCAATTATATAATTAGCTCGTTTATTAATTTCATCAATAACTTTTTTAAGTCGTTGACTTAAATTCCCCTCCTCTCTTTTATCATTCGATGTTAATGCAATTCTTAAAATTTTTTTTAATTCGTCAAGTAAAATTGCGACGTCATTAGCTTTGTCTCTTTCACCAAGTGATTGCCCAATATAATGTCCACTCAAACCTGAAAATCCAATAATTAATGCGCCTGATATTAAACCAGCAACCCATCCTATAGGACCAGTGAGAGAACTAAGTGTAGATATAAGTGTAACCAGCGAACTTCCAGCCGCAGCACCCATACCACCAGCTATC
The DNA here is from genome assembly GCF_000008205.1 of Mesomycoplasma hyopneumoniae J. NCBI lineage: Bacteria > Bacillati > Mycoplasmatota > Mycoplasmoidales > Metamycoplasmataceae > Mesomycoplasma > Mesomycoplasma hyopneumoniae. The sequence goes on along the minus strand of NC_007295.1, from coordinate 156,833 downwards.
GATTCAGATGTATTTGATCTATTGTTGGTGTTGTTTATAAACATTTGAACCCTATCAATCCAATCTTGAATAGTTAAACGTTGATATTCGGTGAATAAACTTCTTTTTCCTCTACGAGATTCTTTATTTTTTTGTTCTTGAAATGTTTTATAAATTTTACTATTTTCTCTGATTTTTTGGATAATAGCATTTTTTTGATCTTGATCTTTAAAAATTTTATTTTTAAAGATATAATTTAATTCTTTATAATTAAAACTATCTAAAGAATCAATAGAATACCCAAATTCTTTTATTCATAGATTTTTCTTTTCTTCATCTTGAATTTGGTCTAAAAAATAGGTTTCAGCTTTAAGAAAAGAATTTTTAAGTCTTAAATCTTGATTTTCATAAGCTTGGGAAACAACAACACTCCCCAAACTTAAAATATTTATTAGTTCCAAATTTTTCATTTTTTACCGTATCTCTATTTATAGATTTAATATTATAATTATACAATAATATTTTTAGATTGTTTATCATTTTTTTATTTTTAAAAGTCAAAGATTTATAAAAATTAATTAAATTAAAAATTATAGTATATTTAACAAAAGTTATGAAAAATTGTTTGTCAAAACTAAATATATTCAAAATAGTTTTTGTTTTTATAAATTTTTATGGTCTAATTAACTTTAATTTGAAAAACATTTTTAATCAGATGAAATTTCTCCTATTTATCTTGCAAAATTTGAGGAGTTAATTATACGAAAAATTAGGCTAGATAATCAAAAAAATCCGATTTTTAAAGAGGTTTTTCTAAATAAAAATTTAAAAGACAAAGCACTAGATATTAATCAAAAGCCAATTCTAATACCTGAATATGAAGAAAGTCTTGATCAATATAATGCTCGGATTGATGCTTTTTTTAATGGTCTTTTTAGTGAACATGAGAAAAAAGAGGGTTGGACCCAAAATAAGGTTTTTGATTTTATAGTTATTTTTGAAAAAATTATCCGCGAATTTGTCCCAATTATCCCAATTATGGAGGTTGATACTTACTGAATTATTAACCGAATTCGTGCAGGCGATAGTAACTCTTTCCAATTTGCATTTGATGTTGAAAACATCAAAGTTAATTATCTAAGTCCTGATGATGGTAAAGAATAGAAGCTAATTTAGTCTCTGAATTTAAAAAAGTACTATAAATTTATAGTACTTTTTTATTTTTGAGGTTAAAAATTTAGTGATTAAAAAATTTAAATTTTGGGTTTTGGCATAAAAAATATGGCGGGTGTTTTTTTGTATGAGTTATAAACATGCTTAATTTGACTTTTAATAAGACTACAAGAAATATGAGTTAGAAAATTTCTTGTAAGCACAAAATTTAAGAATGTAAAAAAAGTATATCCTATAAAAATAAGTAAAAGTGGCAGTCCTTTTAGTGAATTATTAGTCTGGTTTTTTTGGTTATCATAATATTGAAATAACGTTTTTTTGATTATATTCGGAATCATTTCAACTATAATCGATAGTAAAATAATAAGAATTAAACCTAAAAAAATAAGTATAAATTCATATATATAAATTCTATAGTGAATTTTGAATAAAAACTCTTTCTTTTCCTTACTAAATTCAATTTTATCCGGATTTTGCTCAATTTCACGAATAAGAACATCATAACGGTGCAATCAAACTGGTCAAATTATTGGTTTTATTGTTAAATTATAATATTTTTCTTCAAATTCCTTATTTGTTAAAAATAAAGCTTCTTTTTTGTATCTTTTAAGAAAAAGAAAAGCTTTTATCAAAATATAAATTAAACTGCACACAATTATTGCATATATTGGGATTCGAAGCTCTAAAAGTTCGCCTTTTTCAAATGATCCACCAAAAAATGAAATACCAAACACACACCCTATTGATCCCGAAAGAAACACTATTAGAATGATTTTAAATGGTGTACTACTTAGAAATATTACCCGAAAAAATAAACTAACAGATTTCATTTGCAAATTTAGTATCCATTTTCGATGATTTTTTCGTTGTCAAAATCATCGAAATCTATCATATCTCCGGTTAATTCATTAATTTTATCTATAATTTGTTTTATATCTTTTCTTAATTTTTCTTCTAAATTTGTATTATTTGAGGTTTTAATGATTCTAAAAATTCTTTTTAATTCCGTCAGCTTTTTACTTAATTTTTCAGCGGTATATCAATTTTTATTATAATAATAACCACCAAAAACACCTCCAGCTATTAGTTGTCCCCCACCCACTATAGTTCCATAAAGTCCCATTGTGGATGCAGCAAACAAAAATGGGCTGGATAATCCGCCAACAAAAGTTGAGGTAATAGTTGAAATTCCAGAGGTTATATAAGAGGTTCCATCACTTCTAGCTTGTCTTGCGTCTCCCTTTTTATCATCGATAGCTGTTTGGATTATATCAATCCAATCTTGAATAGTTAAACGTTGATATTCGGTGAATAAACTTCTTTTTCCTCTACGAGATTTTTTATTTTTTTGTTCTTGAAATGTTTTATAAATTTTACTATTTTCTCTGATTTTTTGGAAAATAGCATTTTTTTGATCTTGATCTTTAAAAATTTTATTTTTAAAGATATAATTTAATTCTTTATAATTAAAACTATCTAAAGAATCTATAGAATAAACAAACTCTTTTATTCATAAATTTCTTGTTTCTTCATCTTGAATTTGATCTAAAAAATAAGCTTCAGCTTTGAGAAAATAATTTTTAAGCATTAAATTTTGATTTTCATAAGGTTGTGATACAACAACATTTCCCAAGCTTAAAATATTTATTAATTCCAAACTTTTCATTTTTTATGGAACCTCTATTTATAAATTTAATATTATAATTATACAATAATATTTTTAGATTGTTTATTATTTTTTTTATTTTTAAAAGTCAAAGATTTATAAAAATTAATTAGATTAAAGATTATGGTATATTTAACAAAAGTAATGAAAAATTGTTTGTTGAATACTAAATATATCCAAAATATTAGTAAATATTACCCAAAATAGTTTTTTGTTATAAATTTTTGTGGCTTAATTAACTTTAATTTAAAAAATACTTTAATTTAAAGTATTTTTTATTTGTTAACATACATATCAAGGTAAGAAAAATCAAAAAAAAAAAAAAAAAAAAAGACAAATTTAAGCTGGTAATTTTCAGGTACAAAAATGTGAATACAACATAAAAATCATTGAAATTTTTAGAAATTTCAATGATTTAGTAAGTTCTTAACTAAACAACGAACCAAAAAATAATAAAAATTTAATTTTTTTTTATTGAAAATCAAAAATTTCAACTTAATATTTAATAAGAATTATTCGTTTTTTGCATATTTAATTAGTAAAAACCCCTTCAAATTAAAGTGTTTTTTAATTTTTTTTACAATTTGATTATCAAATTAAAAAAAATATGGTATAATAAATAAGGTTTCCATATTTGGTGGATGTGGCGAAGTGGTTAACGCATCGGGTTGTGGTCCCGACACTCGCGGGTTCGATCCCCGTCATCCGCCCCATTTCTCTTTTTAGAGTCCGTTATTTATTCTTCATCTTAAAAAAAAAAAAAAAAAAAAAAACATTCAGAATTAAAAAATTGAATTCTGAATGTTTTTATTAAGTTTTTAAACGAAATTAAATTATGATTCCATAATTTTGCGAATTTTGTCAATAATTTTTTCTTTTGTTATTGAATGGAAATTCTCACCTTTTGCAAGTGGAACAGTAATATCATAACCGGTAAGTCGAGCAGGTGCAGATTCGAGATACTCGAATGCTTTTTCATTTACACGGGAAATAATTTCAGCTGAAACCGAAAAGGATTTAACTGCTTCATGAACAATTAAAATTCTTCCAGTTTTTTTAACAGATTCAATAATTGTTTCAGTATCCAATGGTTTAATAGTTCTTAGATCAATTAGTTCAACATCAACTTCTTCAAGTCCCTTTGTATTTGGAAGTTGTTGAATTGCGGCAATTGCTTCATGAACTTGTGCCCCATAAGTTACCAGAGTAAGATCTGAACCTTCTTTTATAACATTCGCTTTTCCGATTGGAACCTCGTAAATTCCGGCTGGAACTTCTTGTTTGAAAGCACGATAGATTTTTTTTGGTTCAAGAAATACAACTGGATCCGGGTCATTAATTGCGGCAATTAAAAGTCCCTTTGTATCATAAGGGGTTGAAGGCATCACCACTTTTAGTCCAGGAATATGTGCAAAAAGTGCTTCAATTGCTTCGGAATGGTGTTCAAGAGCCCTAACACCACCAGCCATCGGCATTCGCATTACCATCGGAACACTAAACCGACTGCGAGAACGGTTTCGATAACGAGCTGCATGAACAAAAAGTTGTTGAAATGCAGGATAGGAAAATCCTTGAAACTGCATTTCAACGACTGGACGAAGTCCAGCAATTGCTGCTCCGACTCCAACTCCACAAATTGAAGCCTCAGCAATTGGCGAATCTCAGACGCGTTCAATCCCGTATTTCTTTTGAAGACCTTCAGTTGCTCGAAAAACCCCACCTTCAAATCCGGCATCTTCGCCCCAAAGAACAACGCGAGAATCCTTTTCCATCATTAAATCAAGAGCATTTGTAACTGCACCGATGTTATTAAGAGCGATTTTATCTGAATTTGCCATTATTTTACTCCTTTAAAAAATTCAAGCGCTTCTTGTTTTTGTTCTTCAAGTTCTGGTGGTAAAACCTTGTAGGTATGATCGAAAATTTCATCAATTGTTGACTCAAGCCCAACAAGAGATTTTTCATAAGTTTCTTTGACAATCGCAAGCGCTTCATCTCAAATTTTTTGTTTTTCGGCAGAATCAAGAATTCCGCGGTCAAACATATATTTTTCAATCCGGTGCATTGGTTCTCATTTTTCGTGTTCTTTTTCCTCTTCAACAGTACGATAAATTCGTGGATTATCAGAAGAGGTATGAACACCTTGACGTCAAGTTACAAACTCAACAAGAACAGGACCGTTTCCAGAACGAGCATAATCAACAGCTTCCTTGATTACTTCATAAGAAGCTAAAAGGTCATTTCCGTCTACACGAATTCCAGGAATTCCGGCTGCCATTGCTTTTGCAGCAATTGTTGAGGCACCGTTTTCATATTTATTTGGGGTTGAAATTGCTCATTGATTGTTATTTACGCAAAAAACAACTGGTCATTTTCAAATACTTGCAATATTTAGCGCCTCGTAAAACTCGCCTTCGGCAGTCCCCCCGTTTCCAATAAAACTCATTGAAACTATTTTTTTACCTGTTAGTTTTGCTGCATAAGCAATTCCGGCAGCATGGGAAAACTGCGTTCCGATCGGAATGTTAATAGGTAAAACATTAACATTTTCGGGAATTACATTACCTTTTTCGCTACCGTTTCAATATTGCATTTGCAAGATCATTGGCACGCCAAGATATAACATTGTTGCATTTGAACGAAAAGCTGGGACAAATCAGTCATCTTTTGTTAGCGCCATCCCTGAGGCTACTTGAAGAGCTTCTTCACCAAAGTTAGGGGCAAAAGTCAACATTCTACCTTGTCGCTGTAGTTGTGTCATATACGTATCTTGTTGGCGAGATAAAACCATAAATTCATAAGCTTTTTTGATTTCCTGTTTTGATAAGCGAATATCATTTGTTTCGTCGATTGGTCCAAAAACAGTTGAAGATAAAAGATTACCATCAATATCAAGAAAGCGAATCATTTCTTCATCTTTTGCCATAATTTGACCAGGCTTTACATAGCGAAATTTGTCCATATATCTCCTTTTTTATATTTTGTTCGTAGTTTTTATAAAACTCGAGAAAATATAAGAAAAAATTTCACTCGAGTTCAAAAATAAACTTACATTTAAATTATACCTTAAAGTTTTTATTATTTATATAAAAAAAGTTTTGACTTATAAACAAAGTCAAAACTTTAAAAATTTAAACTTAATTAAAATTTTTTAACTTATTTTTATTAGGGAAATAACATCGTAATTTTCGAGCTTTTTACGACCTTGCAATTGTTCAAGTTCAATTAAAAAAATGATTTTATCAACAATTGCTCCAGCTCTTTCGATCATTTTGGTGATTGCTTTTACAGTTCCTCCAGTTGCTAGCACATCATCAATAATCGCTACTTTTTGTCCGGGTTTAATCATATCAACTTGAACTTCAAGAATTGCTGAACCATATTCTAATTCATAGGCAAATTCTTCAACTTCGCCTGGTAATTTACCAGCTTTTCGTATCATTATAAATGGTTTTGAAAGAAAAGCGGCTGTTGGTGTGCCAAATAAAAAACCTCTTGCATCAGGCCCAACAATTATATCAACATCTTTAGCAAGTGAGGCCATCTCGACAATTGTATAATTGAGTGCTTTTCCATCCGCAAGTAATGGTGAAATGTCCTTAAAACTAATTCCTTTTTTAGGGAAATCTTCGACGGTTCGAATATATTTTTCTAAGTTAATTTGCATAACTTTCTTATATTATAAACTATTTTTTTGTCTTTTGTTGAAAATTTTTAATTTTTTTTGCCATCAATTTCAAATAACCGGCAAAACCGGGACAAATATAAACAAAAAAAGCACGATAACGATAGTTATTCGCGTTTTTAGAATTTGACTAAATTCGGGAATTGGAGGTTTATAGCTAAAAATTAAAATCAAATCTATAATTGGGGCAAAAATTGCAAAAATTAATACTATAGTAATAAAAATTACTGAAATATAGCCAAAAAAGAGAAAATAACGCTGCTTCTGAACGGCTATTTTTTGCGTTTTTCGGTTTCGAATGCAACCATAAATTGCCGCGGCGATTAATAGAAAACTAATTAAAGCCGCCCAATTTCCAGTAATATCTGCAAATGAATATAAATTATTTAATTTTTCACCATAATTACCATAACTTTGATCATCAAAAGCAAAAACACCAATCAATGTAAAAATAATTAAGCAAATAACAGAAAAAATACATAAAAAAACTGTAGAAACCTTAGGTTTATTTAAATTTATACGGTTTTTCCATTTTTTTAGTAAGGAAAATTCATCTCTCATAATTAATTCTTCAAGGGCACGTGGACCTCATAAAGTAAAAACATTAATAATTCCGAGTAAACTGACTCCAATTAGCAAAAAAGTTGTTCCTAAAATTAATTTAATAGTTAAACCTGACCAATTTAGTTCGTTTTTTGCAATTTGAATAAAAGATGAAATTGATCCATCCCCAACAATTGAAGTTGCAACTGCAATAAAAAGGTAAATTATCGTTGCAATTGCAATACCTAATAAAATAGCAATTGGTGTTTTTTTTGGTTCCTTCATTTCTGATTGTAAACCAGCAGCAGTAAAAAATCCTTCATATGAAAAGAAAATTCCTGACATCGAAATTAAAACACCAACTCCTGGCAAACTAGAGGCAATTGATGCTCCTTCTGTTTTTATTTTTTCTATCGGTAAAAAATCAAAATTATTGGATAATCTACTTGATCCCCCTTGAAAAAAAAATACAAAACCAACAATTATTGTTACCAAAATTGGTAAAAATTTCGCAAAAAGAAATAATTTATTGTGAAATTCTGCAATTTTTGTATTTAATCCAATGATAAAAAAATAAATTGTTATCAAAATTGAAACAGCAAGGACAATAATTCAGTCTGAATTCATATTTCATTGCCCGCTTGAATCAAGGCGAAAAGCCGCAATTGCGTCCTGGAAAATTTGCATAAAATAAACAGGGAGGACAAAATAAGTAAATGGTAGATAAAGATAAATAATGAAATTTTTTGAAATTTGAAAAAAAGCTTGAGAATTAAAGACTTTATTTCAAATAATAATAGATAAATTAGATTTTTTTGTTGCTGATGAAATTTCAACAAGAGCAATGGCCATTGCAACAATTGAAAAACAAGCAATAATTCAGTTTCCGATTGCAAGAGCCAAATTATAACCTGAATTTTCCAAAACAGACTTTGATTTAAAGAAAATTCCAGCACCAATACTTGCGCCAAGCACGATTAAAAGAGCGCCAAAAAAGGTGATTTTCTGTGACTTGTTTTTTTTTGCTAATGCTGGTTCCATCTTATCTCCCCCTTTGAGCAAATTGGAAGATTAATTATACCATATTTTAAAAAAACACTTTAAATTAATGTAATTTTTTTAAATTTAAATCAAGGGTAGAAAATATTTTTCGATTAGTTTTGTTTTTTCTTCTTCTAAAATTGCAAAGGGAGATTCGATACCGTATTTGGTTAGTTTTTCTTTTAAATTTTTTGTAAAAAAACTAAAAAATTTGCTAAAAGCAAGTTGATTATTAACTCTTAGATCAGATTCATTCTGGAAAACATAGTCACTTTTCATTGAATAGTGATAAATCGGGTCAAAAAAATTTGTCAAAAAATCACAAATTTTTCTGACATTATTCTTTAAAATTTGTAAGTTTTTTTGCTTTAATTGTTCAAGTATGCCATTTAAATTAATGATTTTTTGACTTATTTCTTCAATTTTTCTAGTTATTTCATCATTTTTATTACTTTTTTCTGAGGTTTTTTCTTTAATTTTAAGTTCTATTCGCTCTTTTTCTCTTAAAAGTATATTAATTTCGGCTTGTTTTTCTTCTTCTTGCTTTTTAGTTTTTTCAAAATTTATAATATAATCAATTATTGAAACTATAATGTTTTTAGACATATTTTGGGTTGCCTGAATAAAATCTAGGTGAAAACGCGCCATATTTAACTGAAAAATTAATTTAATTACAGGATTCCACTGTTTTTCTTCATTTATGAATTTTTCCTCAAGAAAAAGGTATTTTTTCTTTTTTTCAAGAAATTTATTCAAATCTTTATCAGATTCGAATAATTCTTTTTGTTCAATATAAAAATCCCTATCGGATTGATCATTAAAAATTGGATCTTCTATTTTAATTTTGGCATCCTTTTGGCTAACATATTCCTTATCATCTTTGATTTCTAAATTAAGTTTGAAATCTGTAGTCTCAATTTTTTGTTTTAATAATAAAAAAAGTTGTTCTTTTTTCTCAAAATTATCCTTATTTTCAAGTGTATTAAAAAATTTTACTATGACCTCCTCAAGACCAAAATATTCATCTGGTTTTTCATTAGTTTCACCTTTTATTTGTCCAATTTTTAAATTTTGAATAACTTCTTTTGTTAAAAATCCGTTGTATTTTGTCTGCGGTTTTTTAAAATTTTTTGAAAGACCTTTCATAACAGAATCAAAAATAAAGGTTTCTCCTAATTTTGAAGTGGAATTTAATTTTTTTTTATAACCAGAATTTAAAAGATTAAAGTCAATTTTAAAGCAACTACTTAGAAAAAAAGCAGGTAGGAAAAAAAATAACTTTAAAAAAATTCAAATTTTCATTTTCATTTCACTTTACTATAATTTAAAAATTTTTTAATTTTTAACTAAAAATTAGTAAAATACATCTTAATTTACTAATTTTTTATTAAATTATTAAAAATTTTAGAAAAAAAAATAATTTATGTTATAATTTTTTTGTAGTCATACATAATTAAAATTAAAAAATAAATTTTTGCTTTTATTTTCAGTTTATGGTATAATTCCTAAACAGAAAATTATTAGCAGCTCGAGTGGTGGAATGGTAGACACAAAGGACTTAAAATCCTTTGGGAGTAATCCCGTGCTGGTTCGAGTCCAGTTTCGAGCACCAAATGCGCCCTTAGCTCAGCAGGTAGAGCAAATGACTTTTAATCATTGGGTCAGAGGTTCAAATCCTCTAGGGCGTACCATTTCAAATTTTTTGTCCTATTTTATTTATATATCTAAAAAAGGAATTCTATTTAAGGTAAAATGTCAAAAAAAATCGGTATATTAACTTCAGGCGGCGATGCGCCTGGGATGAATTCTGCAATAAGTTTTTTGGCAAAATCAGCACTTAGTTTAGGTTTTGAGCCATATTTAATTTTTGATGGCTATTCTGGAATAATCGCAAGAAAAATATTGCCAGCAAAAAATTTTCCTTATAATGGAATTTCTAGTTTTGGCGGAACTGCCATAGGATCAAGTCGCTTTCCTGAATTTAAAAAAGAGGAAGTTCAAAATAAAGCCGTTGAAATTTTAAGTGAAATTGGGATTAGTTCGCTTGTGGTAGTTGGTGGCGATGGAACCTATAATGGCGGTTATAAATTACATTTAAAAGGAATAAAAGTAATCGCTTTACCAGGAACCATTGATAATGATATCCAGTTTACCGATTATACAATTGGATTTGATACTGCTTTGAATACGATAGTTGAAACTATTGATAAATTAAGGGATACGGCGAATTCTCATCGTCGTTGTTTTGTAGTTGAAGTTATGGGGAGACATTGTCAAGATTTAGCTTTATATTCGGCAATGGCAACTGGAAGCGAAATTTTAATTACTAATACAAATATTTTAACCCCTGAAGAGGTAAGTCAAAAAGTTTTAGAACAGTTTGCAAAAGGCAAACCAAGCGTGATAGTAACAATTACAGAGAATATTTTACCAAACCTAAAAGAGTTTGCGGCTAAAATTGAGGAGTTAACAAAAATTTCCACTCGCTCTTTAGAAGTTGGACATACCCAGCGCGGCGGCAGGCCTTCAGCTTTTGACCGAATTTTAGCAGCCAAGATGGCAATGAAAGCTATGGAATTAATTAATCAAGATAAATCAGGTCTTGCAATTAGTTATTTAGATGGTAAAATCCAAACTTTTGATATTGCGAAAGTAGTATCAAAACCTGTTAGAAAAACAAACGACTTAGTGCTTGAAATTAATAAAATCAATCAAAATTAAAGGATTAAAATGCGAAAAATAGTAAAATTAAAAATGGCCAAAAGACGTGAACTAAGAAGACTTAAAACTTCAAAAGCGGCAAAAAAAGCAAATGCGAAGTTAAAACTTTTAGCTCAACAAAATTAAAAAAATCTTTAAATTTAAAGGTTTTTTTAATTTTTAAGCCTTTTATTCTCTTAATTTTTATTAAAAAATCAATAATTAAAAAAAATCAATAATTTAGTTTCTTTTTCTAAATTTTTTCTAATTTTCTAAAAAAAATTTTAGAAAAAACAGTAGGTTTTAATGGCTTTTCTTCTTGAATTTTAAAGAAAAAAATTCATGAGGCTAAGCCAAGATATTAAAAAATTGAAAATTCCAAAAAGAAAAAACACTTTAAATTTAAAGCATTTTTATTCCTTTATATAAAAAAACCACCTGGCTTTTTGGAATTTTGTGGTATAATAATTAATTTATAAATACTGGAGAAGCTAATGTCAAAAGATTATCAAGCCGAAAATATAGTTGTCTTAGAAGGTTTAGAAGCAGTTCGCAAACGCCCGGGAATGTATATCGGCGGGACCGGAATAAACGAGTTGCATCATTTGGTTTGAGAAATTGTTGATAATGCAGTTGATGAGGCTCTTGCAGGTTTTGCATCCAAAATTAAAGTTACAATTTTGGATGATTTCAAAATCAGTATCGAGGATGACGGTCGCGGCATTCCGACTGGAATTCACCCAAAATATGAGATTTCAGCCGCTGAGGTTGTATTTACAGTTTTACATGCCGGTGGAAAATTCGATGGTAAATCCTATAAGGTTTCAGGTGGTCTTCATGGAGTTGGGGCCTCGGTTGTTAATGCTTTATCCAAGGAATTAGAGGTTTTTATTAAAAGGGATGGCAAACTTTGATACCAAAAATTCATTAACGGCGGCCAAAAAACAGCAGACCTAAGTGTAATTTCTAATCTTGATAGTTCCCAAAGTGGGACTAAAATTATTTTTAGCCCCGATTTTGAGATTCTTGAAAAAAACAGTTTTCAATTACTTACAATTTTTAACCGTCTTAAAAATACAGCCTATTTAACACGTAGAATCCAATTTGAACTAATTGATAAACGGAGTGATTTTTCCCAAACTTTCTGTTTTGAGGGCGGAATTTCTGATTATGTCGAAGAATTAAGTAAAAATTTTAAGAAATTAACTAATACAATCATTTATAGCGAGAATCAATATGAGCATAATCAGGATACAATTAAGGTTGAATTTGCCCTTAATTATGTCCAAGAAGATCATAGTCAAATTAAAAGTTATACAAACAATATTCATAACCCTGAAGGCGGAAGTCACGAAAATGGGCTTTGTGATGGCCTTTTGCGTATTCTAAATAATTATGCACTTAGTAACAAATTTATCAAATCCGAAACTGATAAATTTGTCAAACAAGATATAAAAGATGGCCTAATTGCAATCGTTTCAATTAAACATACTAACCCAATTTTTGAAGGTCAAACAAAGGCAAAATTAAACAACAAAGAGGTTCGTCAATTTGTAAATAAAGCTTTTAGCGAGGTTTTTCAAAGATATCTAGCCGAAAATCCTGAGGATGCCAAGAAAATTATCGCCCGAAATCTGCTTGCACAAAAAGCAGCCAGAGCAGCAAAATCTGCCCGTGAGGCAATAAAACGTAAATCTGCTTTTGATATTGGGACTCTTCCAGGAAAACTTGCAGATTGTGGAACAAAAAATTCCGAGATCGCCGAACTTTATATTGTTGAGGGGAATTCAGCCGGGGGCAGTGCAAAAATGGGGCGTGACCGACATTTTCAGGCTATTTTACCTTTGCGGGGAAAAGTTATTAATTCCCAACGGTTTCAGCTTGAAAAAGTACTTAAAAATGAAGAAATTCTATCGATGATCACCGCTTTTGGAACAGGAGTTGGTCCTGAATTTGATATTAGTAAAATCCGCTATCAAAAAATAATTATTATGACGGATGCTGACTCAGATGGGTCGCATATTCGTTCACTTTTATTAACATTTTTGTTCCGTTATTTTAAAAAGCTAATTGAATTTGGCTTTGTTTATATTGCGATCCCGCCTTTATATAAAATAAGTCAAGGAAAAAAAATTTTTTATGCCTATAATGAAAAAGAAAAAGAAAAATATTTAACAGAAATTTTAAAGGAAAATTCCAAATTTACTATCCAAAGATATAAAGGTTTAGGCGAAATGAATCCGGAACAACTTTGAGAGACAACAATGGATCCCCAGACTAGAAGAATGTATCAAGTTCAAATTCATGATCTTGAAGTAGTCGCCCAGGTTTTTGATTCGTTAATGGGAACAGACGTAACAATGCGCAAAATTTTCATTGAAGAAAATGCGCAATATGCAAAAGTTGATATCTAGATCTACTAGTTTAAATTTTTAAACTTTTTTGAAAAAAGTGCCTTAAAATGGGCATTTTTTTGTTTTTTTTGTTTTTTTTGTTGCAAAAAAAAAAAAAAAAAAAAGGTATAATTTTGTTTGTACAGCTTGAATAATTTTTTAGTTTTTTAAATAAAAAATAAGAAAATTAAATAATAAAAATTTAACAATTTTATTTAATTTATATTATATATAAAAAAAGCAAAAAACAAAAAACTAAAAAATTATTTAAAAATACCACCAAAAAAAGAGGTTAAATATGAGTAAATTGACAAAATCGAAAACTTTTAAAATTGGTTTGGTTGGGTCTATTATTGGTCTTGGAGTTTTTGGTCTAACTGTCGGACTTAGCAGCTTGGCAAAATACAGATCAGAGCATCCACGGAAAGTTGTAAATGATTTTGCTACAAAAGTTTCAACTTTATCCTTTAGTCCGGATGCTTTTTTTGCTAATTCTGACTATTGAACAATCAAAAATCACCTTTTAGATTCCAAGAACCAAATCAAAAATAGCGAAAAGGTTCTAAAATCCTTTTCCTTTTTTTCTAAAAACGGTGATCAGTTAGAAAAAATTAACCTTGAAGATCCAGAATATAAAAATGCCGGAATTTCCTTTCATATTCTTGAAATTATCCCTGATGATGTCAATCAAAATTTTAAAGTCAAATTTCAATTATGACAAAAATTTGCAAACGGGGATATAGCAAAATCTGATATTTATCAAGAAGAAAGTGTCGCTTTTTTAAAGCAGTCAAATCTTTTAGTTGCCGAATTTAATTTTTCACTTAAGAAAATCACTGATAAATTAAATCAGCAAGTAGGAAATCTATCCCTAAAATCTACAAACTTTGCCGATGATTTAGCAAAGTTAACAAAACCGACATCCTCTTATAAAAATCCGGCAAGTTTTCGCGTACTTGATTTTCAAGAAGATCTAAATCAGGCACGAAATTCCGAAGAATTAGTCAAAAAACTTGCTATTTATTTTCCTTCACTTGATAATTTAATAACAAAGCTAAATGAATCTTCAGAAAATAAACTACCCGGAAATTCTGGGCATATTTTCGAATTTAGTCTTCGCAGATCACAGGCAACTAATCAATATGTCAGCGTTCAGAACCAAATTCCATTTCTATTTTTAGAAGCAGATCTTAGTCAAAGTGCTCGTGATTTAATTGGTCAAGATTTTAATTTTCGCCCAATAGTTTCATCAATTAAACTACAAAAACAAGACAATTCCTCCTACTTTTTAGATTTTAATCAGTTTTTAGCCAACTTAAAATTAAAAGATATTACCAAAACTGATTTTAATGAGCAAGGTTTAAAAACTTCGGCCTATGAAATTCTTAGTACAATTAGGTCTGGTTTTTTTGATAATAACGATCTTCGTTCTGATCAAGCCAAAGAATCAATTAATAAAATATTAAAAAATAAAATTAAATTTGATTTTGGCAAGTTAGATTCAATTTTTTCTGGCAAGGGAAATTCTGAAAGTCTTCAATATTATCTAGATGTAAAAAGGGCAAGTCTTGATAAAACTGATAAATCAACAATTTTAATTCCTTTTCGTCTAAAAGTTGATGAAAGTTTTTTCAAAACTTCAACTAATTTACCAGAGAATATCATTGCTCGAAAAGATGGAATTTTTAAACTAACCGGATTTGACCAAGGGCTCAATAATCAACTTCCAAAAATAAATCAAGAAATTTATAAAACAAAATATTTACCATTTTTTGAAAAAGGTAAGGAAAATCAAGATTTAGTTGATTTTGGGGGTGAACCGATAAATGGTCCTCTTTTAATTGCTAAAGTTGAAGTCGATGCACTTTTTAAAGAAAACAAACCAGAAGCAATTCATAAAGTACTTGAAACTAATTATAATTATCAATTTAATCCTTATCAGTCTTTACTTGATTCTTGAACAGGAAATTTAGTACAGCCAAAACTTGAAAACATTAAAGCCTTAAGGGAAAATGAAAAAGCGGCAGTATCCGAAGTCGGAATTGCTGAAATTTTATCACGTGATTTTTTCCTAGATGGGCATCAAGTTGCTAGTTTTTATCAGGATTTACTAACAAAAGATCGGCTAACAGTTATAGAAACTCTTTATGAATTAGGTAAAAAATGGGGACTTCATACAAATACAGCTAATTTCCCACGCTGAAAATTTAGAAATGCAAAAAACATTTTTGAGGAAGCAACACAGTATAAATTCCTAGTGGGTAAAAAAGGTAAAGAAAATTTTAGAAAAATAACCAAACTTACTTTTAATGGTCTATATCGCAATGAAAAGGGTCAAGGATTTTATGCTACTTTAGTTCTGCCAAAAGAAATCAAGGATAAACTAGCAAATAAAACTGATGCTGAAGTTTTTGCAGAATTAAAAAAACATTCTTTAATTGATTCTTCCGGCTTTAAAACTAGAAATATTGACAAAAAGCTTTTAGAAGGGGAAGACTTTGAAAATTTTGGTGATTTATTAAAAGCCTTTTTCCTAAAGGCTGCCCAATTTAATAATTTTGCTCCGTGAGCAAAATTAGATGATAATCTTAAATATTCGTTTGTGCCGAAAAAAGGAGATCAAGAAAAAGAGGGCAAAAAAGCTGAAATTGATAAAAAAGTTAAGGAATTAACAGATAAAATTAGTTCACCGGCGCCAGTTCCGCCAAAATCAGAAACAGCTAAACCCGTGGCGGCTAAACCAGAAGCTGCAAAACCTTTAAGCTCAACAACAAGTTCAGTTTCTTCGTCTTCATTAGAAGGAAATTATCTTCCAATTTCATTTGAATTTAAACTTTCTTATCGTGATGGAGCAAAATCGGAGTTAAAAACACCGGAAATTAAAGTATTTTTAGAACTTCAGACCGATAAAGATTATCAAGAAAATAAAATTATCAAAGAATTAGATAAAACGGTATTAGAACTCCAAAGCGAATTTAAAGAATGAAGATTAGATGAGTCTGCATTTTCTTCTTTAACTTTTCCCAAAACCCAAAAAAGTGAAGGAACTCCAAATCAAGGTAAAAAAGCCGAAGGCGCTCCTAATCAATCTAAAAAACCAGAGGAAAATAGCAATAAGCTAACAGAATATATTCAAGAATTAGGTACAAAAGTAGAAAAATCCCTTAAATCAAAAGGAAAAAACTACTCTGCTGAGGTTGAAAAAATTATAGAAGCATTTTCTGGAGGATATAAATTCCTTGACTTTGCATTAGTAGAACAAACTCCAAAACCTGAAACTCCAAAAACAGAAGCAGCAAAGCCTGAAACTACAAAACCAGTTGCGGCTAAACCCGTTAGTTCCCCGGCAGCAAAAAAATCAACACTTTATGTTCGCGTTCTCATTAGAAAAAAAGAAAATAAACAAGCCAAATAAAACCCGGAGGTATTTATCCTATGAAGTTAGCAAAATTACTTAAAAAACCTTTTTGATTAATAACAACAATTGCCGGAATTAGCCTTAGTTTATCAGCCGCTGTTGGTATAGTTGTCGGAATTAATTCTTATAATAAATCATATTATTCTTATCTAAATGAAAATCCAAGTCAGCTAAAAACTACTAAAACAACAAAAATATCCCAACAAGATTTTGATAAAATAGTCTCAAATTTAAAAATTAGGGATAATTTTAAGAAAATATCAGCAAAAACAGCTTTATCAGCGGTAAAAAATGATTTATACCGGTATGACTTAGTTCGGGCTTTTGAATTTTCAAGTTTAGAAACTAACAACTATCAAATTAGTTTTGATTTAGAAAATGCAGTAGTTGATCAAAATTCAATTAAAAATGTGCTAGTTTTTGCAAAATCTGAAAAAGATCAAATAACTTATTCAAAACAAATTGAACTTAAAGGTTTTGCTCAAGATGATGAAGCTGCAGGCGATCTTGTTAAATTCCAAATTGATCAAAGAAAATCCTTTGTTAATCTTTATAAATTTGATTATTCTTTTTCTGAATTTCAAAGAATTCTTAGCGAAAATTATCGACAAATAAGAAATGCAAATTCTTTTACAAGATTGGCAAATGCTTTGATTTCCTCAAAAGCAAGTCTTTCACTTTATAATTCTTTAGGGCAACCAGTATTTTTAGATGAAAATTATCGCTTAGAACCAGTTTTGAATTCAAAAAAAGAATTAAATTTACTAGAAAAAAATAAGAAATTGTATTTAGAACTTAATTTAGTTGAAAAAGAGAGCCAAAAGAAAATTAATTTAACACTAGAAATCCGTCCATTATTAACAAATCAAGAATTTACTAGTGAGTTAAAAACTTTATTTGAATCAAATTTAGACCAAAATCTTAGCCTAAATCTTGAACTAAAAAATGCTCTTTTCCATGATAGAACCAGTTTTTCTGAGTATTTATACGGAAGTCCACAGCAAAGAACTAAAACTGATCAAGTAAAACAAAAAGCTAAGGAATTAAAGGATCTTTTTGGTTTTAGGTCAGCAAAATTCTGACAGGATACAAAATTTGGAACTTTTTATGTAATAATTAAGCCCCAACTTTTAGAACCTGCAAAAATTAGTCAAGAAGATAAGAAAAAACTTCTAGCTGATAAAAAAATCCGTTTTGAAGTTCTAACCACCTTAAAAAGAAAAGCACTCGATCAACAAGATGTTCTCAGTGATATTCCAGTTTTAGTTGACCTAAGCCTTGATTCTAATAAATACGAAATAGCCTTAAGTCAAATTTTTAATTCAACAAATACAACCAAAGAATTTAAAATGCAAGAATATCAAGATAGAGCCAAGTTATCAACCAAAGAAATCAAAGAAACAATTGATAAATTAGCAAATCTTGCCGCAAAAGTTAGTAATTTATCCGAACCAAGTGATGAAGTTGTTCGTGCTGTCTATTTATTAAATACAGGGAAATATCTTTTTGATGATGAGATCCAGCAAGAAAAAACTAATCTTAAAAAAATAATAGAACAAGCCCGAATGAAAGCTGACACCAAGAATTTGGCTCCAAAAGTGCCTAGTCCTATTCAAAAACCAACTACATCTGCAACTTCTAGTGGAACTACTAAGACATCAACAGGGACAGAAAAAAAAGTTTCAGTAAGTGCTTTTTCTGATATAATTAGTATGAAAAACCAACCTGAACAAACAACTAAGAACGGTCAGGTCCAAGCTTCTTCTACAAGTCAGAGTCCAAAATCAAGTCTTAGCCAAAACAGTGGACAAAGTTCAATAGCTTTAGAAGAAAAATTTGGACATACAATTTGAAAGTTACTAAATACAGCGCAAATTTATAATTTTGAAAACACCCAAGGGCAATATACAATCTCAACAGAGGATGATAAATTAGTTTTTGACTTTATGCTTGTATCAAAAGCAGATCGAGCAATTATTTATCAAGGATCTAAAATTAGTCTTGGTGGTCTAATTAATTCTGATAAGTCTGCCTATGATGAGATTAAACAATTTAGCCCAGATCTTTTCCTTGATGCAACAATAGGAGAACAACCTGATTATAAAAAGCAAGCAAAAAAAGATTATACTTTAAAATCGTTAAGAGATTTAATGGGTAATGGCTTTGTTTATAAACCAGAAACTGGATCCAATCCACAAGAAAATGTACTCAAACTAGAATTACAAACACAAGCAGAGCAAAAAAAACCTCTACCAGGACTTAGATCAGGATTAATTTATATTGCATTTACCGTTAATAATATCAATAAAAATGATTATAAACCTCATTATCTAATAAGAGATAAAAATGATAAAGGTGTCTTCATTCAGAGATATCAAGATAAGGAAGAACCAAACGCTTTTGAGATTAGAATTGATTCATATGAGCCTGATGACTTCAGGGATAAACAATTTCAGGCTGCTGATACGATATTAGATGCAAGTGGTTCAATTGATCCTCGATCAAAGAAAAAAATTATTCTCCGTCAAAACGCTGATTATTTATTAGTAGTTTATAAGTCAAAAAAAGATATTGTAACAGAGCTTTATTCACTACCTTCAGCACAAGATAATAACAAAGAAAAGATTGTTAAAATAAAAAATAGAAAATCATTTCCCTCTCAAGGTTATACAGTTCAAGGTTCATTATTATATTCTTTATTTAGTCCTAATAAAATTGGAGATAGTCAACCTCAAAACCCAAAAACCCAACCGCCAGCTGTAAGTATAAAAGCAATAGCATTATTTGATAAAAAATCATTTACAAACGATACAGAAAAAATGCGTTTAATAAATAATGCTTTTATTAGTAATTATATAAAACAATAATTAATAAAAATCTATAAAAATATAGCAAATTTAATCTCCAAATATTAATTTGGAGATTTTTTATTTAAATTAGATATTTTATTATATTCTTTTCAGAGCAAAATTACTAAATTTAGGAAAAATTAGCTAAAAGTTTCTAATTTTTCCTTTTTTATTGCCTTTGCCTAATTTTTCCTTAAATTTGATAAACTGATTATTAAAGGATTTTTTTATTTTATAATAGCAGATGAACAAGATTAGTCTATGAATTAATAAAATTGAGCTAAATCTTCAAAGATACGAAAATGTTGTTCAGAATTTATATACAATTGCAATTGCTTATAGTCAAACTGAAAAAATATTTGCAATTAGACCTAATTTGCTTGATTTTCCGCACGGGATAGGTCTAAGAAAAATACCATTCTTAAAAAACTGACCGACAAAAAAAATTCTTACTTTAATTTATAATGGAAAATTACAGCAAAAATTCATCAGTTTTCAAAAATGAGATTTGCAAAAAAACCGTAGTTTATTAAATCAAATTAAAGCAAAATTGTTAGTATGGGAATATTATCTTGGTTTTCTAGAAGGAAATTATAAACAAACACTAGTGCTTCAAGAAGTTTTATATACAAAAAAACTTTATTTTTTTAGAGGTTTAGTTTGAAATAATGAAAAATATACAATGATTGTCGGGCTTAATAAATTCCAAGGTAATAAAATTTATGCAACTGAGTATTGTTCATTTTTTACTGCGCTTTTAACTTCAAAAGCAATTAGCCAAAAAGCTGAAAAATTTGATAAAATTTCTCAGATTAATAAAATTTGGTATAATTTCCAAAAATAATATTTTTTAGATAATTTTTCATAAATTTTTTAAGTCTAAAAAATTTATATACCTATAAAAAAGCTTGTAATCTAAATTTTTAACAAAAAATACAAAAAAAATAAAAAAAAGGTTATAATTTAAATATATAAGACAAGCAAATTTTTCCCTTTTTCGAGCTCAATAAAAAAACTTTTTAAAGTAAATTACCAGCATAATCTCCTCAATCTAAATAAAACCCGGAGGTATTTATCCTATGAAGTTAGCAAAATTACTTAAAAAACCTTTTTGATTAATAACAACAATTGCCGGAATTAGTCTTAGTTTATCAGCCGCTGTTGGTATAGTTGTCGGAATTAATTCTTATAATAAATCATATTATTCTTATCTAAATCAGATCCCAAGTCAGCTAAAAGTAACAGAAAAAGCTAAAATTAGTCAGGAAAAATTTGATTCAATTGTTTTAAATCTTAAAATTAAAGATAATTTTAAAAAATGATCGGCAAAAACAGTTTTAACTGCTGCCAAAAGTGATCTTTATCGTTATAATCTTGTTTCTGCTTTTGATTTAAGTGAACTAATAAACAATGATTATTTAGTAAGTTTTGATCTTGAAAATGCAGTAGTTGATCAAAATTCAATTAAAAATGTTATTATTTATGCAAAATCTGATAAGGATCAAATAACTTATTCAAAACAAATTGTACTTAAAGGCTTTGGAAATACAGAACAAGCTAGAACTAATTTTGATTTTAGCCAAATTGATTCAAGCAAGTCTTTTGTCGATCTTTCAAGGGCAAATCTAACTTTGATGGAATTCCAAATTTTGCTTGCCCAAAATTTTGAAAATGAAAGAGGAAGTAATTGATTTTCACGACTTGAAAGAGCCTTGGTTGCATCAAAAGCGAGTCTTTCACTTTATAATTCCTTAGGAGAACCCGTATTTTTAGGTCCAGATTATCAATTAGACCCAGTTTTGGATCGAAAAAAATTATTAACTTTGTTAAATAAAGATGGAAAATTAGTTCTTGGACTTAATTTAGTGCAAATTTCAACTAAAAAAACTATGAATTTAAATCTTGAAGTTCGCGGCGCGATTTCAAATCAGGAAATTTCTAAAATTCTAAAATCCTGACTTGAAACAAATCTTCAAGGCAAATTAAAAACCAAAGATGATTTGCAAATGGCACTAGTAAAAGATAAAATTAGCCTCTCTGATTATTGATATGGATCTCCGAATTCAAAAGTAAATACATCCCAAATTTTAACAAAAAGTAAAGAATTTAAAGATCTTTTTGATTTAAGTGAGTCAAATTTTTTTCTTAATACCAAAATCGGAACTGTCTATTTAAGTATTATTCCCAAACTTTTAGATCCAAGTCAGATTTCTGTTGTTGATAAGAAAAAACTAGCTGAAAATCAAAAAATTCGCTTTGAAATTACTGCTTCTTTAAAACGAAAAGCTATTGATAAAAAATTTATCATCCAGGATCTTCCAGTTTTTGTTGATCTAAAAGTTGATTTTAATAAATACCAAGCCGCTGTTGCCCAAATGTTTGGAACGATAAAAGCAGTTAAAGAATTTTCAATGCCTGAAGATCAAGATGCAAAAACTTTATCCTCAAATGAAATAAAACAGCGAGTTGATCGACTTTTTGAACTAGCAAAAACAGTGACTAATTTGGAAAATCCAAGTGAAGAAGTTCTTAAAAGCATTTATTTATTAAATACGGGAAAATATTTAGTTGACCAAGACCAGGAAAAAGTAAAACAAGAGTAAAAACTGTGATTGAGGGCTTAAAATCAAAGGCAAATACTCAAAAAACAGAAAAAAATAGCCCCACACAACCGAAAAAACCAGAGGTTTCACTAGCTAAAACAACAGAAAATTCAGCAAAAACAGTCAAGGTAAGCACTTTTGCAGAAGAAGCTAAGGGACAAAGTCAAAGTCAGCAAACACAACCAGTTTCCACTTCATCCCCTCAAACTAGTCAAAATTCGAATTCTAATTCCACAAGCAGTACGAATTTAACCTTAGAAAATGAAAAATTTGGGACAAGCATTTGAACAGCTTTTAATTTCGCTAATATTTATAAACTTGAAAATACAAAAAGCGAATATGAGATCTCAACTTTAGGAAATAAGCTATTTTTTGATTTTAAATTAGTTGATAAAACTAATCAAAATCTAATTTTGGCCCAGTCCAAAATTAGTCTTAATAATATTATTAATTCTAA
The DNA here is from genome assembly GCF_000008205.1 of Mesomycoplasma hyopneumoniae J. Lineage (NCBI taxonomy): Bacteria > Bacillati > Mycoplasmatota > Mycoplasmoidales > Metamycoplasmataceae > Mesomycoplasma > Mesomycoplasma hyopneumoniae. The sequence goes on along the minus strand of NC_007295.1, from coordinate 134,326 downwards.
TAAATCTGCCTATGATATAATTAAGAAATTCAATCCCGATGTATTTCTAGATGGAACAATTAATTATCAAGATCAAGGAAAAGATAAAAAAGAATTTATCCTAAAAGATTTAAGTGATAATAAATTAATATTTAAATCAGAAGATGCAATTCAAACTGATCAAGGTTTAGAGCTAAGGAAACCTTTGAAATTAAGCCCAACAACGAACTCTTCTTCTACTACTTCACAAAAGACTAATAAAAAGGATGATATTGGAGTGTTTTGACTAGCGCTTCAAGTTAATAATATAACAGATTTCAAAAATCATCATCTAATATCCGATGGAAAAGGAAATGGAATAATTCTTAACAAATACAAGGTCAAGGATGAAACTGGTTATCAATTAGGACTAGAATATCCTGGAAGGAATGAAAATAATTTTATTACTGATATTGTTGATCTAGTCGACGGTTTTATCAAATTTATTTTTGGATGAAAACAGGACCAAAATAATAGTAGTTTTTTGGACACACCCTCACTTTTAATTGATTTTAACAAGTATAAAAACAAAAAAAATACTGAATTTATCAAGGCGAATACAAAAATTCTTTTAGAGGTTGTAGAAAACAATGATCGACTTTCTGTTTCAGTATTTTCTTCTCAAGCAGGAAAAAATCATAAACAAATTATAGAAAGTAGAATGCATAGAAGTTTACATTATAAAAAAGCAGACAAAGCCAAAGAAGGTGTAAGCCCAATCCCAAGTTTTACTGATATTTTAAATGAATTACAAATTGGAGCTACTGATAGCGATCCAAAAACTCAAAAGGCACCAGTAACATTCAAAGCGTTTATGATGTCAAATGATAAAAATTTAGTATTTGGATCAAACATTAATAATCAAGAAATTCGCCAAGCGCTTATTGATGCTTATATAGTTGATAAGAATTAAACAAAAAAATAGTTTATATTTTTCAAAAATAAAAAACAGCGTCTAGATTCGCTGTTTTTTTTGCACTAATAAGCCGCGTTCTGTATTAATCAATCATTTATCTAAGTTCTTTATAAAAATATTATAATAGAACTTCCCAATTAAAGTTTGTTTCCCGAAATTGGGCTCCCTTACCAAAATTTAGGTTTCTAGCTCATGGAGTTTACCGCGTTTCACCTTATTTATTAATTTAAAAATTCTAAACTATTTTTTAATATAAACAAATTAATAAATAAACTCGTCTCTGTGGCACTGGTCGTCTAAAGCTTGGATTTATTAGATCCAACATGAACACTACTACCATCTCAGGTAGTGCTAGCGCGGACTTTCCTCAAATATAAATTTGTTAAATATAACAATTATAAAAAAATTATTATATTTAATTATATCTGCAATTGACTTGTGCAAATTATAATTATACCATATAAAATTAAAGATGTTTTATATAAAAATAATTAAACTTATTTTTTAAATTAAATAAAAAAATAGTGGTTAAAATTTACCACTATTTTTTTGAAATTTATAACAAGAAAAAATTTATTTTCTAATATTTAAGGCTTCAATTGTTTCCTTATATGTATCAAAACTATTGATTCTTAAATAATTTAAAAGTTTTTTTCTTTTATTAACTTTGGCAATAAAACCGCGCATTGAATGCTTATCCTTCTTATTTTTTAAAAAATGGAGTTTTAATCTTTCGATATCCTCAGTTAAAAGTGCAATCTGAACGCTTGTATTTCCTGTATTTTTTGGATTTTTCCCAAATTTTAAGATAATTTCCTGTTTTCTCGCTTTTGATATCATTTTGAAATCCTTTCAAAAATTTAATTAAAAATTTAAAACCTAGTATTAATCCGCGAAAACTATTAAAACCAAGTAATAAATCAAATCTTTCTAAATTATACAATAAAAAAGTAAAAAATTAACTATTAACTAAAATTTTTCCAAATTCTTCTGGATCAAGAGAGGCTCCACCTACAAGGGCGCCATCGATGCTTTTCTGGGATACTAACTCGTTAATATTCTTAGAATTAACAGAGCCTCCATAAATTACCATTGTATTTTTCCCAAAATTTTCCTTAATCAGTCCACAAACTTTTTCTGCTATTGCAGCCGTTGCTGTTTTGCCAGTTCCAATGGCCCAAATTGGTTCATATGCAATAATTGCCTTTTGAAAATTTAGAACTGATTTTATAGCATTTATCTGCGAAATTATCACTTTTTTAGTTAGGCCGGCTTCAAATTCTAAAAGACTTTCACCAACACAAAAAACAGGAATTAAATCATATTTTTGTGCTTGTAAAATTTTATTTTTTAGTTCTTCATCTTTTTCTTTAAAAATTTCTCTTCTTTCAGAATGCCCAATAATTACATATTTTGTCCCTAAATCCTGCAGCATTTTGCCACTGATTTCCCCAGTAAAGGCTCCTGAATCAAACTGACTAAGATTTTGAGCAGCAATTTCTAATTTTTTAGTCAAGGACTTAGAAATTAGTGATAAAGATATAAAACTTGGAGCTATTGCAAAATCTAAATCTTCTTTGATTTTGCCCACATTTTCCTGATAGAAAATGTCAAATTTTTGAATAAAATCACGTGTTTCACTTACGGTTTTATTCATTTTTCAATTTCCAATAATAATTTTTTTCATAATAAATATTAATCAATTATATCATTTTTTCGTTTAATTTAAAGGTAAAAAATTTAAATTATCCTTTAAATTAAAGTATTTTTTCATTTAAGAAAAAAAATTGGCACTCTTTACTTTTAAGTGCCAAAAAATATGTTATAATTTATTTTGTTAAGAAAAATAAAAAATTAAAAAGGAAAAAAATGAAACAAAAACTCGAAAATCTTGAAAAATACGCAAGAAATTTAACAAAATTAGCAAAAGAAAATAAAATTGAACCTGTTATCGGCCGCGATGACGAAATTAGAAGGATTATCAAAATTTTATCCCGAAAAACAAAAAATAATCCTGTCCTTGTCGGGGATCCTGGAGTGGGTAAGACTGCAATTGTTGAAGGAATGGCTCTAAAGATTATTGCAAATCAAGTACCGGATAATTTAAAAAATAAACAAATTTTTGAATTAGATCTAACCTTAATTCTTGCAGGTGCTTCTTTTAAAGGTGAATTCGAAAAACGAATTAAGGCAATTTTGCAAGAAATTGAGCAAAATTCCGATCAAGTTATTATTTTTATTGATGAAATTCACCTTCTAATTGGAACAGGATCTTCTGGGACTGATTCAATGGATTTTGCCAATATCCTAAAACCAATTATGGCTCGCGGACAGATTAAATTAATCGGGGCTACCACAAATTCCGAATATCGCTTATATATCGAAAAAGATGGCGCCCTTGAAAGAAGAATGCAAAAAGTAGAAATTTTAGAGCCTTCAGTTATTGATACAATTAATATTTTACGGGGAATTAAGGAAAGGCTAGAAAATTTCCATCAAGTAAAAATTAAGGATTCTGCTCTTGTTTTTGCTACAAAAGCGGCAAATCGTTACATTTTTGACCGCTTTCTACCTGATAAAGCTATCGATTTAGTCGATGAAGCTGCTGCTTCTTTAAAAGTTGAAATCAACTACCAACCAGAAAAACTTGAAAAAGCAAAGCGCGAGCTAATTTATTTAAAAATGGAAGAAATTAACTCGCAAAAACAAGATAATTCAGAATTAAAATCCAAAATTGAAAATCTTGAAAATGAAGTAAAAAAATTACAAGATCAATGGGATCAATCAAAAAAATCAGCCTCTGAAATCGCTAGCTTATCCCAGGAACTTGAAAAACTAAAATATCAACAAAATTACTTAATGGAACAAGGAGACTACCAAAAAGCCGCCGAGATTAAATACGGAAAAATTCCCAAAATAAGTAAAAAATTAGGCGAAATTAAAGCAAGAAGGCAGGAAATTTCCAATGTTCTAGACGAAAGTCAGATCGCAAAGGTTGTCTCTAATTGAACAAAAATTCCGATTGAAAAACTTTTAGAATCAGAAATTCAAAAATATTTGAATTTAGAAAAAAATTTAGCAAAATCGCTTAAGGGTCAAAATCAGGCAATTAAGGCTGTTTCAGATGCGATTTTGCGGTTTAAAGCTAAAATTAATGATGAATCCCGCCCAATTTCATCATTTTTCTTTATGGGACCAACTGGGGTGGGAAAAACTGAACTTGCTAGAGCTTTAGCTCTTAATTTATTTAATAATAAAAACCAAATAATCCGTCTTGATATGTCAGAATATATGGAAAAACATAGTGTTTCAAAGCTAATTGGGGCTCCTCCGGGTTATATTGGTTTTGAACAAGGTGGTAATCTAACAAATAAAGTAAGACTAAATCCTTATTCGATTATTTTGCTTGATGAAATTGAAAAAGCTCATCCGGAAGTAATCAACATTTTTTTACAAATTCTTGATAATGGTGAAATTGTTGATAGTAAGTCACAAAAAGTAAATTTTCGCAATACAATTATAATTATGACCTCAAATATCGGTGCTAATAAAATTCTTGAGGGTAAAAAGATGAATGAAATTGAGGCAAAAAAGGAACTTTTAAGATATTTAAAGCCAGAATTTCTCAACCGAATTGATGAAATTATCGTATTTAATCCTTTAAATTATGATATAATTTTTGAAATTATTGAACTTGAACTAAAGGATTTGCAAAATCGTCTAAAGGAAAATAATTTTGAGATTGAATTTGAAAAATCAGTCAAAAATTGAATTTTAGAGTTTGGATATGATAAAAATTTTGGTGCCAGGCCAATTAAGCGCTTTATTAAGAAAGAAATTGAAAATTTTGTTGCCAAAAAAATAGTGGCCGAAGAAATTTTAAAAGATAAAAAATACAATTTATCTTTTAAAAATGATAAATTGCATCTTAATGAAAGCGAAAATTAATCTTTTATTTTAAAGAATTTTCCAAAGCTGTTCTAAAAGTTTGTTTATCCTCAAACTGATAATCAAATTGTGTGAAAAATTTAAACAAAACCTCGGTATTTACGTGGTTTTTGTTATTTTCGGAATCCCCAAGAATTAAAGATAATTTCTCGTTTTGACTAGAAGTATCAGAATTTTGGGGGTTTTTTTGCCAAAAGTTTTCTTCTAATTCGATGCCCGGTTGATCTTTTTGTTCTAAATTTACGACTTTTATAAGAATCTTTTTATTTGTGGAGGCGTTATTTTGATTTGAATCTTGATTAAATCCATTATAAGAAAGCACAAAATTAGTAAAGTCACCTTTTGAAACAGGTAAAATTCCGATAATTTTTTTGGAATTAACGGAATTTTCAGTTGTAGTTGCTGTCTCAATTTCGCTTTTTTTGGAAATGCCTACTAGCCAAACTGGAGTATTATCGGGAATTTCGGAATAATTTTGCTGATTTTGTAAGTTAATCTCGCTTTTTTTTGATAATTTTTTGACCCAAATTAGATTACTTTCTGAATTATTTATGTTTTGTGCTTGATTTTTTTGGGTTGTAAAATTCAAAACAATTTTATATTTATTTACATCTAAATTATTTTGAATTGAAAAACCATAAAAAAATGGTTTTTGCGGATCAAATTCTACGTCTTTTCAGTCAGAACCCTCCGGATTTGCAGGATCCTTATAAACAAATTTAAGCCCAACATCATTTAAACTCGGATATAAAGCCCCTAAATTCTTAACTATTTTTACCGCGTTCGGATTTGGATCACCAGTATTTTTTTTATCTGGAATTAAAGAAACTTGCGGATTTGTAATTGATTTAAAACTTTTAATTATCTTTGGATTTAAACTATTTTGATCAAAAGTTTCAAATCCACCCCCTCCATCAAAATAAAAGCTAGCAGAATTTTGTTTTGCAACAAAAAGCGGCGGATTTGATGGGGCAAGTCCGGCAATTTTTATATCTTTTTGGCCTAAAATTTTATTAGTTCGATCTTGAATACTAATTGTTATTTTTAATTCTCGGCTAATATTATCAAAGAATAAATTATATTTAACTCCATAAGAAAAAATTTGTTTGGAATTAATTATATTATTCATTTTAGCGAAAATTTCTGCTAAAATTTCTTCAGGTTTAAGAGTTTTATCAGTATTTTTCTCAACTGGAAATTCAAGGGCATCCTTAAAAAAGTCTTTAAATCAGGACACAATTGCCTTCTGACTGGCCAGACTATCATAAGTTGGGCTGCTTGCTAAATTAACAATTTCATAGCCTTTATTTGTGTTTTTATTCTCCTCATAAGAATAAAAACTAGCATTAATTTTTTTTAAATTATTAATAATTTCACTACCACTAAAATAATTAAAATTATTTTTTATGATATAATAATTATTATTTTTAATTACATTGTTAAGATAGCGTTGTGCTAAATCTTTAAAAGGTTTTAATATATAAACAAAGCTGAAATTACGGTAATTTATCTCAGTTTTGAGTTTTTCAGCGTCTTTATCAATTGGGCCTTTCGCTTGAGTGCTTCTAGCTTTGTTTTGTTGCTGGAATAAAACAGGTTCGATTTTTTTAGCACTAAGATTTTCAGATTTATTTTGTCCTTGGTTCGAAACAGTAATATCTTTTGGATTTTCCTGCTTATTTTGTAAATTTTTAGGACCAAGTTGCTCAGACTCAATACTATTTTGGGCTTGATCTTGGTCAGCAATTAAACCTTTTCTTGCTTGAAAATCAATTTGAACAAGCAGTTCGACTTCGCTTAAGCGATCCATTTGTGTGTTGGTCGCGAATAATTTAATAGCAAAATTTGGTAATGAATTAGTAAAAAGTGCTTCTAATTTTGAGATATCAAAAAATTGATCAACCCCTTTTGCACTAATGAAAAAAGTTGATAAAGAAACATTTTTGGCAACAATTTCCTCAATTTTTTCGTTTTTCAGCTCAATTAAATCATCTTCTTTTTTTAATAAATTGTTAAGATAATTTGTGACCTCACGATAATTAAGTAAATTTGTAACTTTGAGATCAAAAGAACGAATTCTTTTGTTATTTTCATCAAAAATATCAAATGATATTCATAAATTTCCATTTGGATCTTCTAGATTTTTAAAAACTATATCACCTAATTCATCCTTTTTAAAATCAAAGTGAGTTTTTTCTGGGAAATTTATAATTGTATTATTTGAATCTAGTAATAAAAAAGATCCGTATTTTTCAAGGGTTTTTTTGGCATCCTGAGTTTTTTTATAGTCATTATTTAAACTATCAATCAAAGAAAGTGCGTTTCATTTTTTTCTAATCTCAACAGGCTTTAAAACAAAAGCGGATTTTTGCTGATCAACACTAAAATTCACAAAAGGAATCTCACCTTTACCACTAAAACCACGAATTGAATGAACTTTTGAATAAACTTTATTGCTTAATTGATCATGAGCGGAAAAAACAACGTTAACTAAATTGTTATTTACAACTTTTGTAACCAAATTTTTATCATCAACATCAGAGTTATCAATCGGGTTGATATTAAGTTTTAAAAATGGGTATTTTGTACTAAAATCTGCAAGGTTAAAAAGGTTAACTAAATGAAAATTAGACTGTAAATTACGAGATAATTCAAGAATTTGATTAGCCGAATACTTGACAAAATCTTTGTCAATTTCAAGTTTGTCGATAATTTCGCCAAACTTTTTATTAGTTAGGTCGATTCCCATTTGACTTAAATCTGTTGTTTCTAATTTTCGCGTATCAACCTTTTTAAAATATTTTGACTCGCTTACTGCATAAGTTAGATAAGAAAAACCAAAAATAGCTCCAGCAACAACTGGTCATGTCGCCATAATCATCAGCGCTCTTTTATTTGAAACTTTTTCAACAGTTTTAATTTTTGTTTCTTTCATAGATCTAACTAGTTTCTCCTAAATTGTCGATTTGGTTTAATTACTGTAAAGACAAGTGGATATTTTGCTTCTTTTTCTGCGGGTTTGAAAATTTCAAGCTGATTTTTTTGATTATTTTCTTGGTTTTGGCTAGATGTTATTGAAGTTTGACTAGAATCTGAAGCTAATTGAGATTTTTCTTGTTTTTCTTGTTTACTTTCAGCTTCTGTTGCTTTTGGACTAACATCCTGTTCTTTTTTTTCTAGTTCTGGTTCCAAAATATTTGGAAAAACAATCTGTTTTTTCTCACTTGCATCTAAGTCTTTAACTGCAAATCTAATTTTTAAATTCCCAAATTTGTCCTTAAAAACACTATTTGCTTTGTAAATAAGTCCATTTCCGCTAAGTAAAGGATAAATTTTCATAAATGTTTTATTACCAAAAAGCTTTTTGAAACTATTCATTGTTGCTTTAAAATCCTTATCTTGAGAACTAAATTCAGCTTTTAGAATGTCTTCAGGTTGTTTTTTCAGAGCTTCAGCAGAGGTAAAATTACTATCAGCAAGCTCTAATTTCAGTAAGGACTGGGGGAAATTTAGCATATTATAAGATAGTTTTTCAAGTGTAATTCCACCTTTTTCAGCTAAAAAAACCTTTAATTTTAACGACTTAATTGGTGTGCGGAAAACAATTTTTTCACTATTAGGCGCAGTAAAAATGTAATAATAACCAAGTTTAAAAATCTCAGTTTCTTGTTCTGGTTTTGGTTGTTGAACTAAATTTTGACTGTTTTCTTGAGCTGTTTTTGGAGTCTGCTGTTTTTTGTCAGATTCTTCTTGGCCCTGATTTTGATTATTATTTTTTTCTTCTTGAAAAAAACTTAGGCTAATTTTTTGATCACTTTTTTGTCCAACGGCAGGAGAATTTTCTTTATTTTCAAGTTCTTTCTTCTCAGATTCTTCTTTAAAATCCGGGGTTTTTTCTGCTTTTTTAGATTTTCCTGGTTCTGGTAGTTGAACTTGATCAATTATCTCATCATCTTGGTTTGCTACAAAAACAATTTTATAATTAAGACCAGCGGCAAAACTGTCAAATTGCGAAACTAAATCATTGCTTTTATAAGTTTCAATAAATAAATCAGTAAAACTAGCCGCATCCAATGTGACTTTTTGTCTTTCTGGACTATTTTTTAATGCCTCAATTTGATTAGTTAGATTTTTAATTAATGAAATTTCATACTGATTTTGCAGAATAGAAACTATTTTATCATTAAAAGCGGCTTGTTCATTTTCTTGCTGTAATCTATCAGTTTTTGGACCTTCATCCTGGGAATCTGAGGATTTTTCCGCAGGTAAATTCGGACTTTTTAAAGACGAATTCCCGTTTTTTTCCTTTTCCTTGCTATCTTTAGCTTGTTCTGGATTTTTTTGGTCGTTGTATTTTTCTTGTTTATCAGTTTCTTGCTTTGGTTCTTCTTCGGTTTTTGGCTGATTTTGCTGAACCTTTACTAACTCGGGCTGTGTTTCAGACATTGATTTTTCTGGTTTTTCATTTTTTTCAGAAGAAATTGCCGTTGTAGAACTATTTTTCGCTGTCTTTTGGTTTAAATTTGTTGCTTTTTTTTCTAGTTTTTTTGACTCTTTTTCGGAAATCTCAGTCTTAAGCGCCTCAAAAAATGGCTCAATATATTTTTTTGCCTCAGCCTTTTCAAGGGATAAAATCTTTTTTGTAAAAGCAATAAATTCACGACTATTTTCAAAAAAAGGACGGCTTTGACTACCATCTTCAAGTTTTTTGGCCACTAAGGTTCTTCTGCTAAATTCTTGAACTGATGGGAAATTATAACTTGAAATCCAAGCATCAAGAATCTCTTTTTCCGGAAAAGTTAGATTAAATTTTGTCGGATCTGTTAAGATTTGGTAAATTTGTTGCTGTTGGTTTAAGTTTAATAATCTTTCCAATTCGAATTTTGAAACTGTTTCAAATGCTTCAAAAATATCGTCTTTATCGCGATTTTTTTCACTAATGAATTTTAAATTGACTATCGGAAGACTAGAAAAATTCTTTGGATCAAAAACTGTAGCATCAAATGAAGATGAATTTTTAAATTTTCTTAGTAAAACTTGTGTTTCTGTTTTTAATTTGTTTTTCTTTTCGCTATCAAGCGGATAAGAAATTTCAAAAGGGATGTTAATAAACGATGAATTTTGATCGCTATTGAAGTTGATTTTATCAACTAAAAGTTGATATTCAAATTTTTCTTTAATATTTGGTTCTAAATTGTTATTTTGGCTAAAATCAAGCTCTAAATCATTATTTAATAAAGAATTTAGTGCATTTTTGGCTTCTTCTGGAGTTTTTAAAGATATATTATCTTCCTTATATTTAAGAAAATTATAAATTCAAAAAATTGACTTTTGCGACAAATCAATTTTTTCTTGCGGATTTTCACTTGAAAATTCATCAATTTTTGGCTCAACTAATTTCGGAATTCTAATAAAAACTTTCGGGTCAGCAAATGCAGATTTATTTAATGCTAAATCAAAAAGTAAAAAGCTAAAATTTTTAGTAATATTTGTGTTAAAACTTTTCGGAAATAATTTTTTTGCTTGATCAGTAAAACTAACTCTACCTTGTATTTCAAGAAAATCAGGATTTAATTGAGATGGTTTTATCCAACTGTCATCATCATTTTTAAGAATTTCGATTTTATAAGGAAAAATTAAATTATCTTTATATTTAATAGCAAAATTTTTGTTTTTAAGTACCGAATCAAAGTCAAAATTAAAAAAATCACGAATTCTTTTAATTGCATCTTGAGCAGTTTCATGGCTGTTTATTTCAGTTAAAAAATCACTTGCTAGTCAATTTTTAGGGTTTTTTTTACCTTTATCACCATTAGAATAAGGGCTAATATTTTTCAGATCAATTTCTAAAGCTTGATAAAAATTCTCTAAAAAAAAGGTAGAATTTGGACTTATGGCTACTTTTTCACTTTTGATATCAGATTTTATAACTCTTGATCCGTTAAAGGATTTTAACACAAATTCCACATTAAATTGTTGATTTGCATCATCAGGTTCAATTTTTAGAAACTCTGCTCAAATGCCATTGGGAAGTTTATAAGGTTGTAATCTTTTGTAATTAAGAGTATAAAAATCAAAAAATTCGCCGCTTTTTTCACTACTTTCTAAGTTTTTCCACTCTTTTTTTAGACTTGCATAAGTTGAAAAAGGAGAAATTTTTTGGGCATTAAAACTAAGTCCATTAATTTTTTGGGCTAGCCGATTTAGATCGGCAATTGTTGTATTATAAGAATTTTTTTTGATTACTGCAAGACCATAAGATACTGCAACTGAAATACCAAGAATTCCCAGAATAGATGAACTTAGTCCTAGGCCTAACAAAATTTTTGACTTTCTTGTTAAATATTTTGTTTTTTTTATTTTCTTAACAATTTTCACAACCTTATTGCCCCTTTTTAATTTCTATTTAATTCGGTTAGTTAAAATTTTCCCAACTATAGCACCATCACTTGCTGCCGTTACAATTTGGCGAATTTCTTTGCTAACTACATCGCCGACAGCATAAATTCCGGGTATTTTTGTCTGACCATAAGAATCAACATCAATAAAATTAATTTGATTTAATGCTTGCCTATGGTTTTTTTCTAAAAATTTTGTAGCTGGTAAAAACCCAATATAAGGAAAAAGTGACTTAATTTCAAGTACTTTTTTCTCACCGTTATGATCAATTAGAGCAGATTCTAACTGATCTTTTCCCCTAAGTTCTAAAACTTTTGCATTAAACCAAATTTCGACATTTTTATTTTTTTTGAGATCTTCGATCAACATTGGCTCAGCATTAAATTGGCTATCACGAACCAAAATATAAACTTTTGAAGCAATTGAAGCCAAAAAACTACCTTCTTCAACAGCAGAATTCCCACCACCTATTACAATTGCAGGTTGATTTGCATAAAAAGGACCATCGCAGACAACACAATATGAAACACCCCTTCCCTCATATTCAAGGTAATATTTTATATCAAGCGGTTTTCTTTCGACCATCCCTGAAGCAACTACAACTGCTCGGCCTTGAAAAATTTTTCCGTCTTTACAATAAACTTTATGGTCAAATTCATTTTCAGTTTCGATAAAATCGACATCGCAAAAGCGGTGTTTTGCGCCGAATTTTAAAGGATGTTTATACATTCTAAGCGCTAATGTTGCACCATCAATTATCTCATCCCCTGGTCAATTTTCTATTTTTGACTGGGAGACTAATTTTCCACCTGGGGCACCTTTTTCCAGAATTAACACTTTTAAATTGCCACGAGAGGCATAAAGGGCGGTTGTCAGACCCGCAGGACCTGCACCAATAATTATTACATCATAATTTTCCATAGCAAAGCACCTTTCATAAAAATATTATAATAAATTATATACAAATTATAATATTTTTATTCTAAAAATCGGAAAAAATTACTATAGTAGAAAATTTTTCAAATTTACTTTGATTTTTTACTATTTATAGTATAAATTATAAGTTTTCTACTAACTTTTTAGATTCTTGGGTGTCTATCTAAATTCAAAGGATTTCGGTTTCAATAAACTCAAGGAATATTTACATATTTTTGTTTTTCTTTGGTGTAGCGCTCAAAAAAAGCAAGTTTTAACTTTTTGTTTTCAATTTTTAAATAATAATTTGTCAAAAATTGAAAACGAATAAAGAGAATCAAACCAAAAAAAACCATCAAAATTGCGATTATAAAATAATATAAATAAGATTCTTGACGTAAAAATTCCATTGAAGATCGCACAATCCCATAATAAATAATGTATAAAGCGCCCGTTGAACCTGGTTTTAATCAAGAAAAAAGGTTAAAAATTCAAACAAGAACTAGATATCCAAAAAGCGAAGCTAGAGATTCGTAGAAAAATAAGGGTACCCGGAGTTGTCCATCAGGAGCGATCTCATCACTAATAAACATATTTTTATAGATAAAACTGCCTAATCAATTAACAGTTTTACCTTCTGGATCAAGATGACCATAAACTTCATGATTAGTAAAATTTCCTCATCTTCCGATAAATTGCCCAACTAAAACTGCTGGTAAAATAATGGAAAAACACTTACGTCAGTCAAGAATGCTTCTTTTACGATAAATATAGATTAAATTTGCAAATGTTGGAAAAAAAACACCCCATTGAATTGAAAGGCCACCACTTCTGATATTATACCAATTTTTTAAGGAATTAAAATCCCCATAAAATAATCTCTCGAGAATAAATCCAAAACGAGCCCCGATGATTGAAACTGGAACTGTAATAAAAATTAAAATGGCTAAATAATCAAATTTATAACCTTCCCGTCTTCAGAAAAAATAAATTGTAATAATTGAAGCGACCATACCTAAAACCATAGTAAGAGCATAAATTGGAACCCAATCTTGAATTAACCAAAAAGCCTCACCTTGTTTAAAAGGGCGTTCTGAAATTAAATCCGGTGGAATTTTTGTATTATCTGTCATTTTTTATTTTAGCACTAACTTTTTTATTGAATAATTATACCATTTTTTATTTTTTAATTAAGCATTTAGATAAATAATTATCAATTTTTTTTGGTTTTAATAAAATAATTGTAAAATTGGTAATTTAATATTATTAAATAAGGATACAAATAGTAAAAAAAGTAATGATGGATGTAAGTGAGTTTGGGCAAATATTACAAAAACAAATTTAACCGAAGAAATTTATAGTAAATTAGAGCCACTTTGTCGGGAAAATATTTGTGAGCAGATTTATTATGAAGTAGATGAAAATAATCTAAATTTAGAATAATATAAATACAATTTTGATCGATTGGAGAATCTAATTAATAAAAGGACTAATCAAATTTTAACGATATATTTTGAAATTTTTTATGAAACAAACTTCAAAATTTAGAGTTAAATCTTGCATTCAAATAAGTAAAATATAAATTACTAAAAAATAAAAAAGCACGTAATTTATAGTGCTTTTTTAAAAGTAAATAATTTTTAATTTAGAATTTCCTATTTTTTTACTTAAAAAAATTAGGAAAATTTTTTTAGATTTTCTTCTAATTTAACAAAATCAATTTGATCATGGACATCTGAATTAGACTCAACGGCTAAAACTCTACCACCAGAATCAACAATAATATACCCGCGATTTAATAAAAATACATCCTCGATTAAAAACCCAGTTGCAAGACCAAAACTGCGGAGACGATAATCTGAATAAATTTCTAAATTATCCGCTAAATTAGCATCTTTTCATTGGGCAATCGCAGAAGGAAGGTCCAAGGAAACTGAAATAAACCGAAATTGTGGATATTTTACTGATAAGTCACGAATTGAAACGGTTTGAAAATCACAAATTTTGGTATTAATTGATGGGAAAACCGAAATTAATGTTGTTTTGCCAAAGGAATTAAATTCAACTACATCAAAATTTGTATCACTTACAGAAAATTCTAGTTTTTGCCCTGGCTGAATTAATGAAGATACTAAATTATATGATTTATTTTTAAATTTTGTCTGCATTATTTACCTTACCTAAAATTTTTTTGCTTTTTAATTAAATATTTATTTGATTTAAAAAGTAAAAAAATTAAAATTAGGAAATAATTTTACTTTTTAAATCAAAAAAAAAATCGAGAAATAAAATCCTCAAAGATAAAAAACTGGCGGGGGTTAAAGGATTCGAACCTTCACTGATGGGTTTGGAGTCCATGGTACTGCCATTATACTAAACCCCCAAGTTATCTTAATTATACTATAAAATTAAGGATTTTTGTAAATTAGCGAGATTTTTAGTTTTTCTAATAAATTATATTTTTTTAAAATTTTAAAAAAATATTAAAAATCTTGAACTAAATAAAAAACTCAAGATTTTGCAAGTTTTCCAAGTTTAATTGACAAAAAAACTTGCAAAAAATAAAAAATATGCTATAATTTATATTTATTATAGATTATTTCAAAACTTTTTCCTTATGACTTTAGATTTAAAACTCATTTTTGAAAAACAAAAAATTCTAGACAATCTTTTTGCTGAATATAGTTCTCATAATGATTTAGAATCCGGAATTGATTCAAAATGAGAGGACAAAGTCATAATCGCTGCAATTGTAGAAATTGCCGAATTTGCCAACGAAATTGAAAGTTTTAAATATTGAAAAGTTAATAAAAAATCAAATTATGAAAAAACTATTGAAGAATTTGTTGATGCAATTCACTTTTTAGTTTCAGCTTGTATTCATTTTAAAACAAAACAAATTTTTGAAACAAAATTTGTTCAAAATAAAGATATTAATAATCAATTTAAACGGGTTTTTATCTTAGCTTCTCAATTTTTACTAGAAAAAAATCAAAAAATTTTAATAGAATTATTTGAATTTTTCCTAGGTTTTATCGAAATACTAAACTGAAATATTGATCAAGTAACACAAGCATACCTTGAAAAATATGCAAAAAATCTTGAAAGAATAAAAAATCAATATTAAAATTGTATTTTTACGATAAAAATTAAACAAAATTAGAAGAATGAATCTCTTTTTCTTTAATTTTTTCAACTTTTCTAGCGAGTTTTGTAATTTTAAAATTATTGATTGTATTTTCTAATTTTCTAATTAAAGTATTTGAGATTTCATTTAAAGAATTTTGGATTTCTGTAGCTTCATCGATTATTTTTTGACTAGATTCCATTGCTTTTTCAGATTTTTTTCTTATTTTTTCGGCTGTTTTTGCCACTTTGTTATTTTTTCAATCCTCAAAATCTTTAATTATTTTTTCTTTTTCTTCAAGATTTTCAACGTGTTTAGTTAATTTTTTTTCTTTGATTATCATTGACTTTAGAATCATTAAAAGTGCTAGATAAAAATGGGGGCGGCAAATAAAAATCTTTGGGAATTTAGGCGCAATTTCAATCGTGATGTACTGATCTGGTTCAAGTTCTGTTACTAAAATTGCATAACGGGCTCGCTTTTTTATCCTATCATTTTCAAGCTTTTTGAAAAAATCCTTATTTTTCTGCTTCCCTGGTTTTTGTTTTGACTCAGATTTTGCCTCAAGAATTACAGTCTCGTTAATCCCATTTTCCTTGTCAAAAATGGTAAAAATAAAATCTGCTTTAGTTGCTTTTTTTTCACCTTCATCACGAAGATTTTCTGTATCTTTTTTTAGACTAAAACTAATCGTTTCATCATTTTCTTGGTCAAGTGGGAAAACACTTTTATAACGTTCTAAAATTCAGTTTTCTAAATTTTCACCAATTTCTTTTGAATTTATATTTTTTTCTTTATATTTATTTAATTCTTCTTCTAAATCTTGAATTTTTTCTTCTTGTTTATTAATTTGCTCCTTAAAATTTTCTCTTAAATCTGATTTTTCCTGTTTTATTTTTTCTTCCCATTTAATTTCTAGCTCTTTTTCAATTTTTTCCTTTATTTCTCGTGTTTTTTGACTTACAGCATTTTGAATTGAATTATTTTTTTCTTCTTCCAAGTCGTTAAATTTATTCTCTAAATAACTAATTTTACGGTCTTTTTCATTAATTTCGTCCTTATGTTCTAGTTTTAAATTTGAAATTTCTTCTAACTTGACATTTTGTAGGTTGGCATTTGCTTCTTTTAGTTGAGAAATTTCACTCCTCATCGCCTTTATCTCATCATCATTTGCAAGAATGTCACTTCGCATTTTATCTTTTTCATCAAGAAATTTGCCAATTTCATTTCTTAAATTGGTTATTTCGATATCTTTTTTACTAATTGTTTGAGTAAAAGTAGTATTTAAATTTGCTGTTTCTTTTTGGTTTTCACTTTTTAAGCTACTATTTTCATCACTAAGTTTGCGAATTGTTTCCTTCATTTGCTTTATTTCATCATCGTTTGTAAAAATATCATTTCGGATTTGTGATTTAAATGATTCTAATTTCTGCTTTATTTTTTCCTTAGTTTTTTGTTCAATATAATTTTGAATCTCACTTACTAGCGAAAATCAGTCACCAGGATTGCCTGCTTCTAAAAGTTTGTAGGTTAAGGTCCCGCTATCGACTAATTTAACCTTTATTTCTTTGTTTTTAATTGATTCCATTTGTTGTAATTTTACCAATTTTTTTTATTTTATTTTTAAAATATAAAAATAAAAATGGAATTTAATAAATTTTTTAAATTTTATGGTATAATTATTTAATTGAATTTTTGATTTAAAACAAAAAAAATATTATAAAATATGAAATCCAAGTAAGAATGAAATTTGGAAAGAAAGAGAAAAAATTTCACTTTGGCTATTGAGATGAAATCCAAAAATTAACAATCAAATCCAACTCTAATATTAAGGATTTTTATCCTTATAATGAAAAAACTTTTGATTTTCATGGATTTGATCGCCAAAAAACAGCGGCTGTTGTTGAAAATCTTATTTTTGAATTAAAAAATTCAAAAATAAGATGTATTAATTTAATTTCTGGTATTGGTTTTGGCCATCTTTATGAGCAAATTCTTGATAATTTGCGGTCTTATGAAGGTCAATTTAAGCTAGATTTACATAATCCAGGACTAATTCGCGTCTGTAAAAACTAATTTTTGCTACTTTCTTTAAAAAAATCTGCTAAAATATGTTCTAATCTTAAAGTTTTACCTTAAGTTTATGATTATGAAGTTAAAAAACTTTAAACTATCGTTTTTTGAAATGATAGTTATTATTGCTGATGTTTATTTATAAATTTATAAATTATTATAAAAAAATTAAAAAAAGATAATATTGTTAGGAAAATTATGTCCTTAATGGTGAATCCAACACGTTTTTTCGGCCTTGGTGGTATGCAGGAAATCGGTAAGTCAACTTTAGTTATCGAGGATGATTATGATATTGTAATTATTGATGCTGGAATCAAATTTGCCAACCTTTTTCATACCGGCATTAGAGGAATGGTGCCAAATTATCAGTATCTGCAAGAAAAACAAGCTAAAATACGTGGTCTTTTTGTAACTCATGGTCATGAAGATCATATTGGCGGAATAATTTTTTTAGTTCAAGAAGTGGATATTAAAAAGATTTTTGCCCCAAAAATCGCTATTCAATATTTAAAAGCAAAATTTGAGGACCAAAAAATTAGGCCAAAGATTGAATTTATCGAAATCAACAAGAACGATACTCATCGTTTTGAAAGTTTTACAGTCGATTTCTGAACCGCCCAGCATTCTATCCCGGATGCTTTTGGAATTAGAATAACCTCTAGACATGGTTCGATTATGTGCACAGGCGACTTTCGTTTTGATTATACCCCAATTGGAAATTATACCGATTTTGAAAGACTAAAAGAAATTGGGAACCAAAAATTAACAGTGCTTTTTTCTGATTCAACAAATGCAATGAGGCCAAACCATTCACCTTCTGAACGGGATATTCTGGGTGATATTGAAATGCATATGCGATCTGCTACAAGAAAAATTATCATCACCGCTTTTGCTTCAAATTTAACAAGAATTAAAGCACTAATTGAAATTGGGATAAAATTAGAAAAAAAAATCCTTGTTTTCGGGCGCTCGATGGTAAACGGAATTAATATTGGTCGTCGTTCAGGATATATAAATGTTGATGATAATGTTTTTCTTGGTAAAAATTTAGAAGGTGTTGAGGAAAATCAGATGTTAATTTTAACAACAGGATCCCAGGGCGAACAACTTGCAGCTTTGGATCGAATGTCAAACAGAAAACATCCAAAAATCAGCATCGAACCTCGGGATCTAATTATTTTTTCCTCTTCGCCAATTCCTGGAAATAAAATTAAAATTGAACATTTGATCAATAGATTATATAAATTAAGCGCAATTATTAAGGAAAATGGACCTGATGGTTATCTTCATACCTCCGGTCATGCTTATAAAGCCGAACATGAAAAAATTTTTCAACTAACAAAACCAAAGTACTTTTTCCCTTATCATGGTGAATATCGAATGTGCCTTGCCCACTCGCGGACCGCAATTGAATCCGGAGTTGATCCAAAAAATGTAATTATCCCTGAAAACGGTCAAGTTTTTAAAATGTACAATCAAGAAATTTATAAAACAAATGAAAAAATTCCTTGTGATCCGGTTTATATTGACGGTGAGACTATCTCTCGGGATAACTCCCGGATTATTAATGAGCGACAAGAAATGCGGGAAAATGGTTTTGTTTTTGTCTTAGTTCCATTTGATAGACAAAAAAATTCAATAAATGGGCGAATTTCGGTTATTACAAAAGGAGCTTTTTCAACTAAAAATGGAACACAAATTATTGCTGAAATTCGCCGACTTTGTTTTGCATCAATTAAGTTTTTTATTGAAAAACAGCCAAAATGATCACCACCGCAAATTAAACAATTAATAAAAAATCGGCTAAATTCGTATTTCCATAGAACAAAACGTTGAAAACCAGTAATTTTAACACAAATTCTTTATGTTGATCAAAAAGAAGATTTTCTAAAAAATTACCAGGAAAAAACCACGGAAAAATTTGTGGTTAAGAAAATTAAAACTAATCTTACCAAAGAAAGTGAAAAAAATAAAGAAATTCCAACTAAAAAAGGCAAAAAAATGGAAAACCATCCAAAAACTGAACAAAATTATAATAAAATAGCTAAAAAATCAGATTTAAATAAAAAAGTACAAAATTTACAAATTAGGCAAAAAAATGTGAATGTCAAATCTTCTAAGGCAGAAAAAGATCAAGAAAATAAAATAAATGAATCAATTAAAAAAGTGACTAGAAAAATAAATTCCACTTTAAGAAAAACAAAAAATGATAATCAAAGTGATATTCTAATAGAAAAATCACCAAATTCTAATCAGAAAAACCCAAATAAATTTAAAAATAAAAATCCTCAAGAAACCGAAAACTTAGTATTCTTTAAAAAAGAAAATTTAAAAAAAAGCTATGAAAATGATGCTAAAAAAAAGATAAAAAAAAGTCTTATAAACTCAAAAAATTTACCTTATAATAATAAAGAAAATGTTAAAAATTCAAGAGATCCACAAGCCTTATTAGCCAGAAAAAAACTTTATCCTTTAAAAAATAAGAAGCAAAATACCCTTTTTCAAACGAAAAAACAAGAACTGAATATACCAAAAAGCCCAAAAAAATTTAAAAAATCTAATTTTATTACTGCTATAAATACTAAAATTAATAAAGAAAATAATAAAAAGACCTCACAAAAAAGTAATAAAATACCGAAAAATGCTTAAAAATAAAGACACTCACAATTTTATCTACATTAAAGGCGCACGCGAAAACAATTTAAAAAATATTAATCTTGTTCTTCCAAAAAATAAACTAATAGTTTTTACGGGACTTTCAGGTTCTGGTAAATCTTCGCTCGCTTTTAACACTATTTATGAGGAGGGAAAGCGCCGCTATATTGATTCTTTAAGTTCGTATGCTCGGCAATTTTTAGGTGGGACAAAAAAGCCAAAAGTTGATGCAATTTATGGGCTTTTACCCACAATTTCAGTCGAACAGAAAACAAGTCATAACAATCCGCGTTCAACAGTTGGTACAATTACGGAAATTTATGACTATTTTCGGCTTTTATATGCAAAAATTGGGAAAGCATTCTGCCCAAACCACAAAGTTGAAATTATAGCTCAAAAAATTGTCACAATTTTGGATACAATTTTAGCATATCCTGAAAAAACAAAACTTATAATTATGGCGCCAATTATCGAAGGTGAAAAAGGGAGTCACCAAAATTTAATTAAAAATCTTAAAAATCAAGGGTTTTTGCGCATAAAAATTAATAAATCTTTTTATTATTTAGCTGACGATATTAAACTCGACCCAAAACAGAAGCACACAATTTGGGTAGTGATTGATCGATTTTTGCTTGAAAAAGAGGACAAAAATCGACTTCAGTCAGCATTAGAACTTGCCTTTGATCTTGGAAAAGGAATTGCCCTTTGTGAATTTAATGAATCTGAAACTATCAGATTTTCAAAATTACAAGCCTGTCCTTTTGGTGATTTTGAGATGCCAAATCTTGAAAATCGGCTTTTTTCTTTTAATTCACCTTATGGAATGTGCCAGGTTTGTAAAGGTTTGGGTACAAATTTGGAGGCTGATTTTGACCTTATTGTTCCGGATAAAAATTTAACTATAAATCAGGGAGCGATTAAATATTTTGGAAAATCAATAAATACAAAATCACTTGAATGACAAGAATTTAAAATTTTACTTGATTATTTTGAAATCTCGGCTGATCTAGAAATAGTAAAAATGAAGAAAAATGAGCTTGAAATAATCAAATATGGATCAAAAGAATCTCTAAATTACTGACTAATTTCTGAAAGCGGGAAAAGATATGACTATTTTCGACCAATTGAAGGAATTCTTAATAAAATTCAGAGAAAATTTTGGGAGACATCAAGCGAAGATTTACGACTTTGATTTAAGAAAATGATGTCAGAATTTCCTTGTAGTAGTTGCAAAGGAGCCCGGCTTAACAAGTATGCGCTTGCCGTTTTCATTGAAAAGTATAATATCTTTCAATTATCCCAACTTTCAATTAAAGATTTAATAACTTTTTTTAGAAATTTAAAATTAACTGAATTTGACGGAAAAATTTCTACTTTAATTCTCGATGAAATTAAATCACGACTGTCATTTTTAGCAAATGTTGGTCTTGAATATTTAACTTTAAATAGATCAACGGCAACCTTATCAGGAGGCGAATCCCAACGAATTAGGCTTGCAAGCCAGGTTGGATCTCAACTAACCGGAATTCTTTATGTTCTTGATGAACCTTCAATTGGCCTACATCAAAAAGATAATGACAAATTAATTGCGACACTGAAAAAAATGGTTGAAATTGGTAATAGTTTAATTGTAGTCGAGCATGATTTTGAGACAATTTTAGCTGCTGATTATATTGTTGATATCGGGCCAAAAGCTGGTGAAAACGGTGGTTTTTTGGTTGCTGCAGGATCAATTAAGGATATTGAAAATGAACCAAAATCACTTACCGGCCAATTTTTAACTGGAAAATTGGAAATTCCAGTACCAAAAAAACGACGGGCTGGCAATGGCAAATTTATAATTATTGAAAAAGCTGCTGAAAATAATTTAAAAAAAATTAATGTCAACATTCCTCTAGGCAAATTTGTTGTTGTCACTGGTGTTTCTGGATCTGGAAAGTCGACATTAGTTAATCAAATTATCGTAAATGCGATTGCCAAAAATCTTGGAACAACTAATATTCGCATTGGAAAATGTGAGGAAATTAAAGGGCTTTTTAATATTGATAAGTTGATTGCAATCAATCAAAGTCCAATCGGACGAACCCCTAGATCAAATCCCGCAACTTATACCTCTGTTTTTGATGATATCCGTGAGGTTTTTGCCAATACTGAGCAGGCAAGAGCGCTTGGTTTTTCAAAGTCAAAATTTTCCTTTAATCTGCAAACTGGGCGGTGTGATAAATGCCAAGGAGACGGGCAAATTAAAATTGAAATGTATTTTATGCCTGATATTTATGTTTTATGTGATCACTGCCAAGGAAAAAGATACAAGCCGGATGTCCTACAAATTCGTTTTTATGGAAAAACAATCGCGGATATTCTTGATTTAACAGTTTCAGAAGCACTTGAATTTTTCCATAATTGGCCTAAAATAATCGCAAAATTACAAACCCTAGCTGATGTTGGTCTTGGTTATATAAAACTTGGCCAATCAGCAATAACTTTATCAGGAGGAGAAGCTCAACGAATTAAATTAGCCACTTTTTTACAAAAAAAACCTAAAGGAAAATCACTTTTTGTACTTGACGAGCCAACAACTGGACTCCATAATTATGATGTTGCTAATTTAATTAAAGTGCTAAATCGAATAGTCGATAACGGTGATAGCATAATTGTAATCGAGCATAATTTAGAGGTAATTAAAGTTGCTGACTATATTATTGATTTAGGCCCAAACGGCGGGGATAACGGGGGCCAAATAGTTGCAAAAGGAACACCAGAAGCTGTAGCAAAAGTTAGTGAATCATATACTGGCGCTTATTTAAAAACAATTTTAAATATAAAATAATTGTTTTTAAATAAAAACCACCAAATAAATTTGGTGGTGCAGTTTTTTGCTTTAACTACAACTGCAAAGTCAAAGATGTTCATCTGAGCGGTTTGAACTAAACCAAAGCTTAATATACATTTTGTAGCTCGAAAATAATTATAACATATTTTTTAAAATTAATCAAAAAATTTTTTGTTACCAAAAAATACTTTAAAACAAAGAATAATTTAAATTTAAATAATTATTTAGGCTTATTTCTAACTTTTATGAAATTTTTTTAAAAATTAACAAAAATTAGAAATTTTTATATTAAATTTTACATCAATTTCAGGAATTTATCTAATTACTCTTCGACAAAAATACTATAAATTTATAGTATTTTTGTGGATCTACGCGCTTAATGTTCATGTAAAATTAAAATAATTAAGGCTAAAATAATTCCTAAAGCAAACAAAAAAAGAGAAAAATGTCACTGAAAAGAAGGGTTATTTCTTAAATGGATAAATTCTGGAACTAACTCAATTATGACAACAAAACTTAAAATTGCCCCGCCAGAAACATTAAAAAATGGTATTAGTCAGCCTGTTTTAATAAAAAAACGGTTCAAAAAGGCGCCAACTGTAATAATCGGCACTAAAATCAGGGTTGTTATTAAGTTATAAATTACTGATTTTTTAATACTTTGGCCATACTGAACTTGACGGTAGTGAATTATTAAAACTTCAATTAACATATGAGCTATAAAAGTTCCAATTAAATATCAATTTATTGGGTCCCCAGCAGTTACTCTTGCGATTACTGAACCTAAAATAAAGCCATCAATTGTTCGGTGTGAAAGTAAAAGAAGTATCGCAAGTCAAGCACTTTTTGGACTATCAACATCAGAAAAATTTACAATATGATCACTATGGTCATGCTTTTTATGATCTGAATGTAGTTCAGTTTTAAAAATTCTAATAAAAAATCAACGAGCAATAAAAACACTAACTAGTCCAAAAAGTGCTCCCCCGCCAATTATTAAAATTTTATATAAATTTTCTAAATTTTCAAATTTATGACTGAATGCTTCAGCCCCATGAAAACCTTCTTGAATAAGTCCAACAGTTGCAACCATCAACAAAAGTCCACTACTTAAAGAATAAAGATAAATATTTGATGTTTGTTTAATCCGCGGTTTGACAAAAGCAACTAATAAAACTAGTAAAATCGGAACAGCAAGAATTATTAGAAGAAAAACTAATAAATTTACAAAAAGAGATAAATAAAAACTTGAAGGATTAAGGTAAAAAATGTTACTACCTTCTCTCTACACAAAAATAATTAAGAAAAATTATAACATATTTTTAAGTTAGTAGAAAAAATTCAGACAATTAGTTTATATACTAACTTAATTTTCGATTTTTTCTTTATCTTTATCTTTTTCTTGTTCTTGCTTTTGTTGTTGTTCTAGTTCTTGTTTTCGTTTTTTAAGCTCCTCAAGAACAATTGCGGGGTCAATTCCGTATCTTCTAAGAACATTCTCCATTATTTCTTGATAAATTCCACGATCAATTTCAGAAAGATCGTTAATTGTATATTTCTTTTTTGGTCTGCATGGAGATTTGTTTTTCCCACGAGCACTTATTAGACTTTTCATACCATTATTATAAAACTTTTTTCCAATTTCTTATTAAATTATTACCATATATATGCAAAATTCATTCTTTATGCGCATTTTTACTTTTAGATTTGTTTTTGTAAATTTCTCTAAATTCTTCTGGAAAATGCAAAATTGCAATTTTTAACCATTTAGTTTCAGCAATTTTGATATATTTAAATTTGTATTGTTTCATTTTGAGACACCTTTTTTTTAATGTGTCTGAAATTAATATACTAACTTAAAATTAAAAAGACAAAATATGTTATAATTTTTATAAATAATTTTAATTGGGTGCGAAAAATGAAATTAGCAAAATTTAAAAAAATAATTTTATTATTGGTGTTTTGACCATCAATTTTTTTAATATATCACTCTTTTCTTATAAATTTTAATACTAAAAAATATTGATATGCTTCAAATTTTAGTAATAAAATCGATATAAGAGAACCTTTTGCCAAAAAGTTCAGTAACTCGGCAAAAATTGATGATTTTGATAATCAATTCGAATTAAAACTATTGTTAAACCCTAATTTCTTGAGTACTGAGTCTAAAGAAATAAGTAACTTTAATCTTGAATTTATTAAAAAAATAGAAAAATCAAGATTAAAATTCAAAGAAGTTAAGAGCAGTAAAATATTACCAATTGTATGGTTTTATTTTGATACCGAGAATGATAGAGAGTTTTTTGTAAAGAATTCAATAGAAAACTCGTTCATTAGTCGTTACATCGTATATAAAAATGAAGGAGATAAAAAAATAAAGCCTTTAAGTTGGTATCGTTATAATGATCAATTTCTAGATAATTACTACCATTATTTACCTAAAACTCCAATTGACAAATTCAAAGAATCATTGTTAAAAAATATTAAGATTGTTAATTTTGAAGAACAGACTAAAAAGGATGAATTAACTTACAAATCACCACAAACAAAAGTTGGCGCAATTGAAGTTACTGATGAATTTAACTATAATTTTATGAGTTATTTTAATGCTAATAATTTTCATATTAACGACTTGGGATCTACTAATAAGTGAAATGAACAAAAGGAAGGTCAAAAAGAACCATATCATTCAACTTTAGTATCATTAATATTAGGCGGTAAACTGGGCATTGATACCAAGTCAACTCCCTATTTGTCTATATTTGGTATTAACAGTCAATGACAAAAAGCAATTGAATGGATGGTTAAAACCAATAATGTTAAAGTAATAAATCATAGTTATGGGGGTGGAAAAAAAGAGTTTTACGATTATGATGAAGACTCCTTTTTTCTTGATTTTTTAGCAAGAAAATATGGTGTTATTAACGTTTTTGCAGCGGGTAACGGTGCAAGAGAATATTCTGATGAGGAATATGAGGACCACCCTTGAATAGATGCGTGAAGTTTGTCTTTAAATTCTATAGTTGTTGGGGCACTTGATGATAATTCTGAACCTTGAAAAATTGCCAAAAACAAAATTGCTGACTATTCAAATTATAAAACTGGCCAACAATATTATGAACTGGCCAAACCTTTAGTCGTCGCTCCCGGGCGGATTTATAATCCTGTTACTAATCGTTCTAAGGATGATTTTGTTAGCGGAACTAGTTTTGCAGCCCCTGTTGTCACTGGCTTAATATCAACACTGCTAAGAGAAAAACCAAATTTAGATAATGATGATAATAGACTAATAGCATTAAAAGCAATTTTATCTGCTTCGGCAATTTCCCCAGATCATAGTGATTTAACTAAAAAGAAAAGCGGTTATTTTGAAAAATATGGCTCAGGCACTCCTGATTTTAAAAATATGTTAAAAGCTAGTGAAAATACCTACTTTATTAAAGACCAAAAAAAATCAGAAAATGAAATAATTTTTACTAGCAAACCATTCTGAGTAAATTCAAACGATAGAATTAAAGCTTCTTTATCTTGAATGTTTAATGCTGGTCTTCTAAAAAATAAAGTTGCTGCGCCTGACAAGAGCAACTACATAAGTTGATGGTGATTTTTAACACCCTTTGCTCCGATTGTTTTCCCAATTGCAGGCGCTGCAGCTATTTTAGATGCTAAAGCTAAGATAGACAAATATAAAAATGACTTTGACAAATGGTCAAAAACACATATTAATTCTGAACGTTTAAACTTAGAAGCTACTAAAAAAAATCAAAATGACACTTGGGTTTCAGATTATGATTTGTATTTGCAAAAACTTGATTCAAACAATAATTGAATTGATGTTTCTTGGTCAACAAGTATTAAAAGCAATGATGAATTAATTGATTTTAGAGCAAAAGAATCAGGCTACTATCGGCTTTATATCAAAAAATTTAAATCTGTAACTTTTGATAATTCTGTTGAAGATAAATTAGCACTTTCTTATTTGGTTAATAATGAAAAATAAACTAATTCTTAGTAAATTTTTGGGAATAACCCTTTTAATTCCGGCATTTTTTTTAACTTCCTGCAGAAATTTAATTCCTTTTATTGTTAAGCAAATTTTTAACAAAGATGAGGGAATTAACAATCCAGAAAATTATAATTCTTATTATTTTTTAAATTTACTAGCGAAGCATTATGAAGAATTTAATGCAAAAAATGGTACTTTTTCAGCCTTAAATCTGTTTTATAATCAACCCGAAAAACAACGGGACAAATTTTTATTCCTTGGTGAACAAAGTAGAATAACAATTGAAAATTTAGAGCAATTTCAAAAAAATATTGTTGATAGAACTGAAGAAATTATAAAAAATAATCCTAATTTTGCTAAAGTTAATAGTTCTGAACTCAAGTCAGAATTTGAAGACAAGTTTCTAAAAGGAGAACTTCTTGAAAAAGTCTTAGAAAAAAACAATATTATAATAGGCGAGCGTGGTAGATATTGAAAACCAACTCGTGTTACCCACTATTATTTTGAAGAAAATGGTTTTTCAAACATTATAGCCACAAGATTTACACCAGATTATATTATAGATGCAAAATTAATTGAACCCGCTGTAGTTTTTGATGATTCACCTTTTTTTAATGTTATAGTCTACCCTAAAAATAAAACAATCACCTTTAGGAACATTGAAGAAAAAATTTACACTGGCCATAATGATAAAAATATAGACTATAAAAGAAAGAAAATATTAATTGAAGGAGAAGCTAGAAAAATTTATAATAAACTCGCAAAAAAGTACAATTTATCAAAAAACAAGATTAGTACTTCTTACCCCTCTTTTATGTTTAATATTATCAATTTTAGCCAAGAAATTAATAATATTAAAACTTTAAAGCCAAAAATTCTTGATTTAATTACAAATAAAATTAATCCTTGATCTAACAGTTTTTTACCAAAAAAACATACAATTATTAAAAATATTGACGAATTTAAGACAACAATTATTGACCGAATTTTAAAATTAGATCCTAAATTAAAACTTGACCAAAATGATTTAATTTCTGATTTTGAAGAAAAATTTCTAAACAGCGAAAAACTTGATGAATTTCTAAAAAATAATAATATTTTTATTTACGAAACTTGGGAACGAATTGGTTATGAACCATTTTGAGGAGGGGTTCTCCAGCCTATATCCCCCCCTACTAATTTTTCAAAAAGGGTTGAATGAGAAAAATTGGTTCTTAGAAAAACAGAAAATAATAATAATAATAATAATATTTTTTTGACAACAATTTTTAAAACGGATTTAACACTAAATTTTAATACAAATCCTGAATCCAGTTTTGATAAAGTGGCCTTCCAAATCCTGGCTTTTCCTAAGGATAAAAATATCGTTTTTGATAAAAAAGTTAGCCGACTTGAACTAATTGAAGATTTAAAAAACAATTATTTAGATAAATATGAAGAAGATCCAAAAGAAAAAAACTACATATAAATTTAAATTAGTAAAAAAATCAGGCAAATAATTTTTATTTGCAGTTTGTGGTAAAAACTCATTTGCATTTTAAGCAACCTTTTTATAGACTTTTCTAGACTTCTAAAAGCAAAAAATCTAAAAAATATAAAGTTAAAATCTAAAATATAAACTTGTTTCTGCGGGGCAAAAAACAAGAAAAATACCGCATTTTTGCATCTAAATTAATATAGTAATTTAGATCTTTTTAAAAATTAACTATTCTAAAAAATTTTTTTAATGAACTTTAATTTTCTTAAAAAAATTAATCTAGTGTAATTTTTTGTTTGCCAATATGCATTAAAAATCATCTTCGACAGCGAGACAAATCTAGACCATTTTTATTTATAAATTTTTTATTTTTGGACAAAATCAACAAGTTTTCTTCAATCTCTGAATCAATTAGTGAGGGTTTTAGTTTTAAATCTGTAATAAAATTTGGATATTGTTCAGAAATTATTTTGTATGCTTCAATAAAAAGATCGCTAATATTTAGAATTTCCCACCTTATCAAACCAATAATAGCTAATTTTACGGCTAAAATTTGATCGTTCATTTTTGGCAATAGGATACCTGGGGTGTCAAGAAAAAGAAATTTATCATAGCTAATTCATTGATTATTTCTCGTTATTCCCGGTTGGTTTCCTACCTTTAGTTGTGATTTTGTGATTAAATTTATTAGCGTTGATTTTCCAGTGTTAGGCACTCCGACAACAAAACATTTTAGACTTGGCGAAAAAAATTTAGTTGAATTTTTTTCTTGTTTTATTTTAAATATTTTATTTAAATGTGATAGAATTTTTAATCTAGCTGAATAATCTCGTAAATTTACAAAGAGAATAAAAAATTTTTTATCCGTAAAAAATTTTTTTATTTTAGTGAATTTATTTTTATCAGCTAAATCAATTTTTGTTACTATTACTAGTGTCATTTTTTGTTTTGCAATCTGCAAAAAATTCTCATTTAGACTAGAAATAGGGCATCTCCCATCCACAATTAAAATAAAAAGATCTGCTATTCGCGCTTTATTTTCTATGTCATTTATGCTTCTTGCCATATGACCTGGAAATCAATTTATTTTCATATTAAATAATTATAAATTATAAATAAAAAATGGTATAATTATTTAGGCGTGGTCACGTAGCTCAGTAGGATAGAGCACGAGCCTTCTAAGCTTGTGGTCAGAGGTTCGAATCCTCTCGTGATCGCCATTTTTTTATTTTTTTAAAAGAAATATTTTAAAAAAATAAAAAAATTTGACTTTTTAAAAATTTAGTGTATAATTATATCTTGGAGAAGTAGCTCAGCTTGGCAGAGCGCTACGTTTGGGACGTAGTGGTCGCAGGTTCAAATCCTGTCTTCTTCACCATTTTTTGGGGGGGTAGCTCATCTGGCTAGAGCGCCTGTTTTGCACGCAGGAGGTAGAGGGTTCGACTCCCTTCCTCTCCACCAAAATGGCTCTATAGCTCAGTTGGTTAGAGCATCCGGTTCATACCCGGAAGGTCATGAGTTCGAATCTCCTTGGAGCCACCAAAAATCTTATTTTTTTAATTTTTTTAAAAAAATAAGCAAAAATTAAATTTAAACTGGATCTATAGCTCAGCGGTTAGAGCATCCGGCTCATAACCGGTTGGTCATTGGTTCGAATCCAGTTAGATCCACCAAAAAGGGCAATTACCCAAGTGGCTGAAGGGACTAGTCTTGAAAACTGGCAGGGGTGTGAAAGCCCGCGGGGGTTCGAATCCCTCATTGCCCGCCAAATTATCCTTTATTTTATAGTACTT
The DNA here is from genome assembly GCF_000008205.1 of Mesomycoplasma hyopneumoniae J. Classification (NCBI taxonomy): domain Bacteria; kingdom Bacillati; phylum Mycoplasmatota; order Mycoplasmoidales; family Metamycoplasmataceae; genus Mesomycoplasma; species Mesomycoplasma hyopneumoniae. The sequence goes on along the minus strand of NC_007295.1, from coordinate 104,166 downwards.
TTTCAAAAATATCTTATAAATTTTATAGCGGAGTAGAGCAGAGGTAGCTCGTTGGGCTCATAACCCAAAGGTCATAGGTTCGATTCCTGTCTCCGCAACCAGAGGTCTAGTGGTAAAGTGGTTAATACGCCTCCCTGTCACGGAGGAGATCGCGGGTTCGATCCCCGTCTAGACCGCCATGGCTCTGTAGCTCAGTAGGTAGAGCAACGGTTTGAAGCACCGTGTGTCACTGGTTCGATTCCTGTCGGAGCCACCATATCTTATTTAAGACTGAAAAGATGCTTTATTTTACGCATCTTTTTTATTTTTTAGTTTGTAATAAATTAAAAAATAAGTTATTAAAATGACAAAAATAAATGAAAAACAGGTATTTTTAAATTAAAATCTCTTTTTAATAAGTTTTTAATTTAAAAATATAATTTTTTATAAAAAATAAAAAATTATTAAGATTTTAGTAGAATCCTAAATTTTTCTTATTTATATTACATAGGTAATTAAATTGATAAACTTTTCTTATTTTTTTGAATAATTTTGGTAAAATTATTCAAAAAATCCATATTAAAACGATGAAAAATCTATTTAACTTTTTTAAAACCTCATCCGAATTACGGCTCGCATACCGGCTTTTGAAACAAATTAACCAAAAACGTAGTTTTTATGGTGCAATGACCGATTTTGACCTGGCAAACCAGACCAATATTTTCAAAAAAAGGCTTGCAAACGGCGAAAAACTCAAGGATATTCGTGTTGATGCTTTCGCAGTTGCCCGCGAGGCGACCAAGCGAATTTTAGGCAAAACCCCTTATGATGTCCAGATTCTTGGGGGTCTAATTTTGGATATGGGATCAGTTGCTGAAATGAAAACCGGTGAAGGAAAAACAATTGCTTCAATCCCGCCTGTCTATCTTAATGCGCTTTTAGGCCAAGGGGTAATTGTCTCAACTGTTAATGAATATTTAGCCGAACGAGATGCTGAAGATAATGGAAAAGTCTATAACTTTTTAGGCCTTACAGTCGGAATTAACAAAACCGAAATGGATGCAAATACCAAAAGAATGATGTATAATGCCGATATTACTTATTCGGTTCATTCTGAATTAGGTTTTGATTATCTCCGGGATAATATGGTTTTTTCAGCAGCTGAAAAAGTTCAAAGGGGACTAAATTTTTGCCTAATCGATGAAGTAGACTCAATTTTGATCGATGAAGCCAAAACCCCTTTGATTATCAGTGGTGGCAAAACTAACCTTCCAGCCCAATATTTATCCGCGAACCAATTTGTTAATACTCTAATTGCTGAAGATTTTTATATTGATGAAGAAACTAAGGGAATTAAATTAAATGATAAAGGAATCGATAAGGCAAATGCTTTTTTTGGCCTTCGTAATTTATATGAAATTCAAAACTCAGAAATAGTTCATCGAATTCAAAACGCGCTGAGAGCCAATAAGGTGATGAAACGCGATGTTGAATATATTGTCCAGGACGGCAAAATTGCCTTAGTTGATCAATTTACTGGGCGAATTATGGCTGGAAGATCTTATTCTGAAGGTCTCCAGCAAGCCCTGCAAGCAAAAGAGGGGCTTGAAATTGAACCTGAGACAAAAACACTAGCAACAATTACCTATCAAAATTTTTTTCGCCTTTTTAAAAAATTATCAGGGATGACCGGGACTGCCAAAACCGAAGAACAAGAATTTATCGATGTTTATAATATGCGCGTGAATGTGATTCCGACAAACAAACCGATGATTCGTAAGGATGAAAAAGATGAAATTTTTGCCACTAGTCACGAAAAAAATCAAGCTATAATTTCCGAAGTTGAACGTGTTCATAAAATGGGGCAGCCAATTTTAATTGGAACCTCACAAGTTGTTGACTCTGAAACGCTTTCGGAGATGCTAAACCAAAAAGGACTTTATCATACAGTATTAAATGCAAAACAAAACCAACTTGAAGCCGAAATTATTGCCAAGGCAGGACGAAAAAATGCGATTACAATCGCGACAAATATGGCTGGAAGAGGAACTGATATAATTTTAGAGCCTGGTGTGACTGAACTTGGCGGCCTTTATATTCTTGGAACCGATAAAGCCGAAGCTAGAAGAATCGATAACCAACTACGAGGTCGCTCTGGACGACAAGGTGATGTGGGAATTTCGCGATTTTTTATCTCACTTCAGGACCAACTTTTTCGGCGTTTTACCAATTTTGATCAAATTTTTGGCGCTTATGGACAAACAAATGGGGCAATTAAAGGAAAATATATTCATGCGGTTTTACTTGCAGCCCAAAAGAAAATCGAAGGCTTTAACTTCGATATGCGCAAAACTGTGCTTAGTTATGATGATGTTATTCGTCAACAGCGTGATTTAATTTATGCCCAAAGAGATATTTTGCTTCAGATTGAAAATTTTGACCATTATATCCAGAAGATGATTATTCGGGCTGTTGATATCATTTTAAGCTATGATTTTATAATTTTACCAAATCAAGAAATTCACTATAAAAATTTAATAAATTTTCTTAATGATAATTTATCAAGAATTACTCATTTTAACTTTGGGCAAATTGGAATTGAAAATTATCCCATTGAACAACTTAATGAATTTTTAATCAAACAATTAGAAACTATTTATTTTAAACAAATCCAATCAGTTTTAAAGGAAAATCTTGGAAAAACCTACTTTGAATCAGAACGTTATATTATTTTATCAACACTTGATAGTCAGTGACAAAATCATATTGACACCATTGACAAATTAAGATCTTCTGCTAATTTAGTTCAGTATTCCCAGAAAAATCCTTATCAAATTTTTACCGAGGAAGCAACAAAAAAATTCAACATTTTAGTAGCAGAATCCGCTTATCAGGCAATAGTTTCTTTATTTAATAATTCAAATGCTGAAAAAATAGAATATATCAAAGCAATTTTGTCTGATGGAACCGCAATTTCTTATCCGGCAGATAGCCCTCAAGAAATAATTGATCAAATAATCGCCTCTAACGAGGAGAGAATCGCGGCTGCAAGAAAAGCAAAAGAAGAAAAACAGCCTGAATTTATTGAAAAACAACTTGCTAAACTAAAAATTGAAAAGGTTGAATCAGGAGAGGAATTTGAACTTTGAAAAATCGGAGATAGCAAACTAGTTAACCTAAAAAAGGAAATGCCTCTTGATGAAAAACAAAATATTTTAGTAAAAATGCAGCAGGAACAACTTGAAATGATGAGCGAGGAAGAAAAAAACCTAATACAAGAACAAAATTTAGAGATTGTAGAGATTGAAGAAATAGAGGAAGAAATTCAAAATGAAAATCCCCAAAAAGTTGAATTTGTGGATTTTAAAAATGATCCTGATGCATATAATAAACTGATATTCGGTGCGGATTATGCAGATAAACAATTAATATCATCAGAGGAAGAAGATAATAACGAAAAAACAAATATAAATAACAATGAGGATTTGGAAAGAACAAAAGGAGAGGCGCAACAAACTGCTAAAAACCCGAATGAGTAAGATCAAGCCGGAATCAAGTTTTAAATTTGCCGTACCAATATTAAGAAAAACTGGCGAAAAAACTAAAAAAAAGGAAAAATAAGCACTTTTTCCTAAATTTTTCCATTTTGCTTGGTTTTTTTAGGCAAAGATGGTAAAATTTAGCGAACAAGTTGAATAAAAAGACAAAAGAATAGTTCTTCATTTATGTTTTGAACAAAATTTAGCTGGCTTTTGGCTCTTTTCAGTTTTGCTATTTCGATCTTTGAAAACCTTATTTATTATCATTACCTCCAAAGCTTAAATTTTATTAGTTTTGTTAGCCTTAATAGTTTAAGCGGAATTTTGCTAATAATTTTTATTTTTTTGACTTTTTTGGATAAAATTGCTCCAATTTTTTGAAAAAATAGTTTACTTAAAGATGTTAAATTTCAAAAAGATATCTGCAATTTTTATCTAAAAAAGAATAATAGAATTTATTTTATTTTGATAATTTTATCTTTTATCTCTTTAATAATTTTTAATCTATATAATTTAATTGAATTTGGTATTACTTATTACAGTTTTGGCCTAGTTTTTGGTTGTTTTTTTAGTTTGCTTGCGATTAATTTTAGAATTATTCATACCTGTTCTATCATTGAAAAATAAAAGTTTAGATATTTTTTGCAAAGAAATACTAACAAAAATGCCCTTTTTATATTATAATATCACTTGATAATTAACATAAGGAGAAAAAATGACAGCACATATTGAAGCTAAAAAAAACGAAATTGCACCGATAGTTTTAATGCCTGGCGACCCGTTAAGGGCAGAATTTATTGCTAAAAATTTTCTAAAAGATGCTAAATTAGTCTCAAAAGTTCGAAATAATTTGATTTTTACTGGTGAATATAAAGGAAAAAAAGTAACTATTGCCGCTTCCGGAATGGGTTCTGGATCAATTGGAATTTATGCCTATGAATTATTTAAATTTTATGATGTTGAAAAAATAATTCGAATTGGTTCAGCAGGTTCTTATGATAAAGATCTTGAAGTTTATTCACTTGTAATTGCTAATTCAGCCTGATCAGATTCTTGCTCTTTTCCCGCACTTATTTCGGGAAAAAAAGTACATTTAGCCCACCCTAATCCAGGTTTAGTAGCAAATTTATTCCATAGTGCTACAAAGTTAGGACTAAATCCACTTTATACAAGAATTCACTCAACCGATGTTTTTTACTCAAGTCGTAATTTAGAAAAAACTATTGAACTATCAAAGGCAAAAGCAGTCGAGATGGAATCTTTTGCGCTCTTTACAATCGCTAATTATCTCGGAAAAAAAGCAGCTTCAATTCTTACTATTTCCGATAATTTAATCACAAAATCTGAACTTGATTCGGTTACAAGACAGGAAAAATTTGTGGAAATGATTGAAATTGCTCTTGAGGCTATTTAATATTATGAGTTTATTCGAAATAATTGAAAAAAAATCACAAAAACATAAACTTTCGGCTGAAGAAATTAATTTTATGATCAACGGATTTCAAAGCGGCCTAATTACTGACTATCAATTTTCGGCTTTTTTAATGGCCATTTTAATTAACGGTCTTGATGATGATGAACTTTTTTATTTTACCCGTGAAATTATCGCCTCAGGAAATACAATTAATCTCTCGAAAATTAACGGAATTAAAATTGATAAACACTCAACAGGAGGAGTTGGCGATAAAATTTCTTTAATTATTGGACCTATTTTTGCTTCCCTTGGTTATAAAGTAGCAAAAATGTCAGGACGAGGACTTGGTTTTACAGGTGGAACAATTGATAAATTAGAGTCAATACCTGGGTTTAAAACCCAATTAACTGAGGCCAATTTTTTAGAACAAGTTCAAAAAATTGGACTTGCAATTGTTGCCCAATCAAACGCACTTGTTCCGGCTGATAAAAAAATTTATGCTCTTCGAGATGTCACCGGGACAGTTTCCTCGATTCCTTTAATTGCTAGTTCAATTATGTCTAAAAAAATTGCAACTGGGGCCGATGTTATCCTTATTGATGTGAAATGTGGTAATGGCGCTTTTATGACTGAACTGCCAAAAGCCAAAAAATTAGCTAGTAAAATTAAAATGTTAGGGAAAAAATTTGGAAAAAAAACTATCGTTAAAATCACTAACATGGAAGCACCGCTAGGAAAAATGATTGGAAATAAAAACGAAATTATTGAATCACTTTCGATTCTTCAAGGAAATCAGTCCCAACTTAGTGAATTTGCAAGCGAGTTAGTTGCTCAAACCTTAACAGAACTTGAAAAAATTAAAATTGAAAAAGCCCGCGAAAAAGTAAAAGATGTAATTGAATCTGGTCAAGCCTATGAACTTTTTTTGAAAATGGTAAGTGCTCAAGGTGGAAATCTGACATTAATTCAGTCCTCAAATTTTTGAATTCCCGCTTATAAAGAGCAAATTTTTGCACCTCAAAATGGTTATATTAAATGAGAAAATGCCTTGATTTTTGGAAAAATTGTTGCTTTTTTAGGTGGGGGGAGAACAAAATTAAACCAAAAAATTGACTATGAGGCTGGAATCTCCCTTGAGGTTGAAACCGGTGAATATGTCCAAGAAGATCAATTAATTTTTAGTCTATATTCATCTAGTCCAATTGATCTTAGACAAATCCAGGATTTAATTCCAAAGACTTTTAGTATTAATCCTGAACCTGAATTTGAAAAGATGTTTTTAAATTAAAAAACAAAAATACACTTGATTTTATAGTATTTTTTTAAAATTGAAAAAAATTTTCCTAAAAATTCAAGCTGCATTTTTTTTTTTTTTTTTTTTTTTACTAAAATTTTATAAAAAGTAAAAAAACGGTTTTACTTTAAAAGTGAAACCGTTTTTATTAAATAATGAAAATTGGAAAAAATTAAGAAAATTATTTTAATTTTTTATTATAACTAAGCCCTAAAGCGTTTAAAATTACTTGAACTACAAAGTTAAACGGTTTGTTAAAATGGGGGAGAAAATAAAAATCTGAAAGAGCAATTTCTGTTAATTTCAGTCTTTTTTGGATTGCCAGGGAAAGAAAATAAATTACTTCTGTATGGTTAAATTGTTTCCCATATGATCCAATTTGGGCCCCAAGTAATCTTAAAGTTGGTTTATGGTAGGTAATTTTAATTCAAACTTTTGCTTTTTCCTGCATAAATTCAGGGCGATCTCAGTCCTCAAGATATTCAGTTGCAACCTCCTCGAGCCCCATTAATGAACAACCTCTTTCAGAATAACCAGTTGATGCATAATTAAATCCGAAGACGGAAATTGCATTAGTTCCAACATAACCTGGAAAAGGAATATCACTGCGACCAGCAAGGTGAAAAGCAGCAACTATTCCTGATTTTACGGCATTTGTTGCTAAGGCAATATGAGCATGTTTTTCAGTTACATTATGAAACATAGCTGCTGAATCACCAATTACATAAAGATCTTCATCACTTAAACTACGTTGAAATTGATCAACTTTGATAGCACCATTTGGAGTTTTTTCAACATCAGCTAAAATTTTTGTATTCGGAGAAAAGCCGATTGCTAAAATCACAAGGTCTGCGGCATATTTTCCTTTATCGGTTTCAACAAATGCTACTTTTTTACCTGTTTCATCAGCGATAAACCGCATAACTTTTTGCCCGAATTGAAGATTTATCCCTTCAGCACGAATTTTCTCCTCCATTTTTTGGGTAAATTCATGATCAAAGTAGTTTGGGATAATTCGATCTTGCATATCAATCAAGGTAGTTTTTTTGCCATATTTATGAAAAGCTTCAAGTAATTCAATCCCAATATAGCCTCCACCAATAATAATTACATTTTTTATAGATGGATCAACCGCTTTTTCTTTAATGGTTTTTGCATGGGTAAAAGTTTTGGAGACCAAAATATTTTCAAGACTAATTCCTTCAAATGGAGGAATAATTGGCCAAGTTCCACCAGCAAACACTAATTTATCATAATTATCCTTAAAAATTTGACCAGTAACTAAGTTTTTAACAGTAACTTCCTTATTTTTACGATCAATTCCTATTACATCATGTTCTAAATTAACGCTAATTCCCATACTTTTTAATTGCTCAGGACTTGAATAAAAAAGTCCGGATGGATCACTGAATTCATCAGAAACTCAAAGCGCAATTCCACAGCCTAAAAATGAGATATCAGTATTTCTATCATAAGTAACAAGTTCAGCCTGCGGATAAATAGTTTTTAATGTTCTTAGAAACGAAGTTCCAGCATGATTTGTCCCAATTGATATAATTTTCATAAATTATAACTCCTGTTTTTGGTTTAAATTTATATAAAAAGGAAAAATAAATATCATTTTATTTTTAATCTAAAAAAATTATACAACATTTTTTTAGATTTTATTTTAAAAATAGGAAAAAATTTACTTTTTTCTGGTATTTTTAAAATAAAAACATAAAATTAGAAAAACTATAATAAACATTTATTAAATAAGTAAAAAATTAACTACTTTTTTATATTTTTTTCTTTTTTTTAGTTAGTTGAACGGAAAACTTAACAATATACCCAATTAAAATCGCAAAAGCATAACTAATTATGGGGATAAATTGTTCAAAAGTCACTTCTTTCGAACTAATAAAAGGTAGTTGAGAAAAAATAAGTGTAAATAAAATGGTTAACATACCTAAAATATAAATTATGATTTCCCAAACTGGAATATTCTCACTTTTACGTCATTTTCAAAGCAAAACTGTAAAAATAGTAAGTAAATATTGGACTAAAAATGAAATATTACCGGCTGCTAAAATTGTATTAAAAGAATTTTCTATCCTAAGAATTTCCGGAATAATTGTAAAAACTAAACTTGAAAAAATTGCAACAACAACTACTAAATAAATTGCATTTTGATACTCATTATATTTATTTTTTTTGGCTAAAAATGCAGGTAAAAAACCATCTTCTGCAAGAGGGGAAATAAATCTTGCTTGCGGTTGGACATAAGAAAATGCTCCTGACATCCTATTAAAAGTAAGCCCAATTGTAAAAAGGGATGTGCCTGCTGAACCTCAAAGCGCTTTATAAACCCCTTCAAGTCCAAAGTTTGCTAAATATTCTGGTCCTAATCCTAAAAATATAATATAAAAAATAAAATAACTAGAAATTACGATTAAAAAGATTAAAATTATCAACTTTTTGAACCTTTTTGTCTCGATATTCTTTGAAATTGTCGCTAATGATTCAAAACCGCCATAAGAATAAATAAAAGATAAAACTGACCCGGAAAGACTCAAAACACTAAAAGGCGCAATTGTTTTAAAAGTTTGACCATAACTTTTTGACTCGCTAATTAAGTAAATAATTAAACCAAAACCAATTACTAAAGTTAGCCATTTAAAAATTGCAGTTGTAAATACAAATCACTTTGAAAGACGAAAACCAAAAGCACTAGTTAAAATAAGACCAATATAAATTACTAAAGAAATAGCAACATAAATTCATTTTCTTTCAGGATCAAAAGATGTTAATAGATTTGAAAAAAATAAGGGTGTTGTTCCTGAAAAAAGGATAATTTGACTTATTTGATTCCAACCTTGAAAGAATACCATCTCTTTTTTGAAGGTTTTTTTGGCATATGCATATGATCCACCAACTTCAGATTGGTATTTGTTTCCTGCTCTTGCAAAAGCAAAAATTACGGCTAGAGTAATCAACGAAGTTAGAATAAAAACTAAAATCCCTCAAACACCTTGACTAATTACATTTGAAATTGTAGCAATAAAGCCAAATCCAACGATGTAATTAAGCCCATAAAAAATAAATTGCCTCTCAGTTAGAAAATTTTTTGATTTTTTTTGAGACATTTTGTTCTTATTATCCTAAAAGATTTTAATTTGTTAGAATTTTAAAATTATACCATATTATCATAAATAAAAAACTTTTTTTTAAAAAATAACAGCTAAATTTTATCCTAGTTAATTAATTCACTGTATATTTAACAAAGAAAAATTAGAATATGTTATAATTGAATAAAAAGTGGAAAAATTTTAAGTAAAAAATAGTAAATTTTTTTATTATTTATATTAAGAACTAAAAAATTAACTAAAATTGTTAAATTAAAAGGTAAAATGTCACAAAACGAAACAATTGAACGGCTCAAAAAATTCATTGAAAACAAAGAACAAGCGCTAAAAAGAAGTAAAAAAATCGCCTATTATGGAATTAATGCTATAAAATGGATTATTTTTTTTGCAAACATAATTGTAATTTCGCTGGCAATCACAGTAATTATTGTTGAAATAAACCGTTATCGATTAATTAATTCTCCAAATAAGTCAATTTTTGCAGACCTCGGGTTGACAATTGTTCTAGCCAGTTTTATTTGCTTAACTTTTTTTATTAATTTATTTCTTGCAATTTACCGTGAGGTTATGAAGTTTAAGGATTATAAAAAAGCACAACGAGAACTCAGTTATATTTTTTTTCAAATCCAAAACGATAATGAATATAATATAGAGGAATTTGAAAAAGATTATCAACAAATTTCTGATTTTTATTTTCAAAAAAAAGAAGTTTCAAAGCTAAAAATTTTAAAAAGTATCGTTTTTGGTGGCAAAAAGTGATTGTAAAAAATGTTCGCCTGGAGTCAAATTCATATGAATTTGCCAAATTCTTATATAAAAAAAGTCTTGTAAAGGCAAAATTTTTCCAATTTTTGTTTTGAACAGTATCGCTTTTTAGCATTTTTTTTGCTTTTTTTTCAACTTTAATGGGTATTTTTAAACTTGCATCGCCAAAATTAAGTGTATTTGAACCATTTGCAAATTTTTTTACCTATGTTGACGAAAATGGGAAAATTGTTGATCAATGACCAATTTTTGTTTTGTGGATTAATCTTTCAATTTCAATAATTAACGGACTTTTTGCACTTTTTTTAGTAAAACCACGTTGAAATCGGAATCAAGAAATTAATGACTTTTTAAAAATTGAACTTATTTTATTTGAAACAAAATCTGGGAAATATGCAAATGCAAAAAATTTACAACTTGAATTATTTAATTCAATTTCTAAATATTTAGGAATTTTAAACGCACTTAAAAATAAATTAGAAAATAAAAAACCAGGAAAATAAAAGATGAATAAAGAAAAAATAAAAGCAAAAATTGAACTTGACATTATTAAATTAACAGCAAAAGCACGTATTTCAAAAGGTATTTTTTTGTTCTGCAGTATCGCTTTAATTCTAATGTCAGCTTTTAATGGAATTTTATCAGCTTATGCAATCACTAAAAATCCGAATCCTACAGCAATTAAATTATTTGTTGCAATCGCTTTTATTAACGCAATTATCACATTTGTAACATCACTTTCTTCATTTTTTGTTTTTGAAAATGTTTATAAAAAGGCAAGCCAAAAACTTGAATTTTATGAAACTAAAAGAAAAGAGCTTGATGAAAAAGAAATAAATTTAGAACAGTTAGCACGAGAACTAATGGATATAAAAATCGAAAATTAGGCTTTGAATAATTTAAAAAAGTGGTAAAATTCTTTTATATTTTCTTGTTAAAAGCATTTATAGATCTTAATTCTATATCACCGATACCGTTGTTTTCTAAAACAAAAAACACTATAAAATAAAGGAAAAAATGCCAACAATATCACAATTAGCTAAAGGTTGTCGCGTTAAAAAAACTTGAAAATCTAAAGTTCCAGCGCTTAATATGCTTTATAACTCTTTGCATAAAAAGGAGTTAAAATTAAGCGCCCCTTTTAAAAGGGGTGTTTGTACAAGAGTTGCAACGATGACACCTAAAAAACCAAACTCTGCACTTAGAAAATTTGCTCGGGTAAAACTTTCAAATGGAATTGAAGTTAATGCTTATATTCCTGGCGAAGGTCATAATTTACAAGAACACTCAATTGTACTAATCCGCGGTGGAAAAGTTAAGGATTTACCCGGAATTCGTTATCACATTGTTCGGGGAACCCAAGATACAACTGGGGTTGCCAAAAGATCGCAAGGCCGTTCAAAATACGGGGCTAAAAGACCGAAAAAATCAAAGTAAAAAATAAAAAAATACTATAAATTACAACATATTTTTAAAAAAGGAGATAAAATGTCACGAAAAAAACAGGCTCCCGTTCGCAATGTTTTAGCCGATCCAGTTTTTAATTCCAAACTGATAACAAAAGCAATAAATTGCACAATGTTAGAAGGGAAAAAAACCACCGCTCAAAACATTCTTTATTCAGCATTTAAATTAGTAGAAGAAAAGTTACAAAAAGATGCACTTGAAGTTTTTCGCCAGGCGGTTAAAAATGTAACACCGCTTACCGAAGTTCGTTCTCGTCGAATTGGCGGAACGAACTATCAAGTGCCAATGGAGGTAAGACAGAAACGACAACAAACTCTCGCACTGCGCTGATTAATTCTTTTTGCCCGTAAACGGAATGAAAAAACAATGATAGTTAAGTTAGCAAACGAAATAATTGATGCTTATAATAAAACCGGAGGGGCCTTTAAGAAAAAAGAAGATACCCACAAAATGGCGGAAGCAAATAGGGCTTTTGCCCACTTTAAATGGTAGGAATTTAGAATTATGGCACGAAAATTTGAACTAAAAGATTATCGCAATATTGGAATTATGGCCCATATTGATGCAGGGAAAACAACAACAACTGAAAGAATTCTATTCCATACAGGAAAAATTCATAAAATTGGCGAAACTCATGATGGGGTTAGCCAAATGGACTGAATGGAACAGGAAAAAGAACGCGGAATTACGATAACTTCGGCAGCAACAACTGCTTTTTGAAAAGGAAAAAGAATTAACATTATCGATACACCAGGCCATGTTGATTTCACTGTCGAAGTTGAAAGATCATTACGGGTTTTAGATGGGGCAGTTGCTGTTTTAGATGCCCAATCCGGGGTTGAACCTCAGACTGAAACTGTTTGAAGACAAGCAACAAATTATAGCGTTCCAAGAATTGTTTATGTCAATAAAATGGATAAAGCTGGTGCAAATTTTGAAGCTTCAATTGAATCAGTGCGGACAAAATTAAACGGGAATGCAGTTGCAATTCAGTTAAATATTGGCGCTGAAGCCGATTTTAGTGGACTTATCGATCTTGTTGAAATGAAGGCTTATAATTATGATGGCCAAAAAGAAGAAATCGAATATGAAATTCCAATTCCTGAAGATCTTTTCGAAAAAGCAAGTCAAATGCGACTTGCACTTGCAGAAGCAGTTGCTGACTATGATGAAGAAATTTTTAATAATTTATTAGAAGAAAAGGAAATTTTACCTGAACAATTAAAAGCTGCAATTCGGGCTGCAACAATTACAGGTAATTTTTTCCCTGTTGTCTGCGGATCTTCCTTTAAAAACAAGGGTGTTAAAAAGATGATCGATGCGGTTATCGATTATTTACCTTCCCCTGTTGATGTTCCCCCAATTAAAGCGTTTCGTGATGAGGAAGAAATTACAATTGAAGCTAGCGATGATCAAGAATTTTCTGCCCTTGCTTTTAAAATTATGAATGATCCTTTTGTTGGATCACTTACTTTTTTCCGGGTTTATTCTGGAGTTTTAAAAAAAGGTACTTATATAATTAACTCAACAAAAGGCAAAAAAGAACGTGTAGGCCGTATTTTAGCTATGCATGCTAATTCCCGTGAAGAAATTGATGAGGTAAGAACTGGTGATATTGGTGCCTTTGTTGGTCTAAAAGATACAACAACTGGTGATTCTTTAATTTCCGAAAAAGCAAAAACTTTTGTTCTTGAAAGGATGAATTTTCCTGAACCTGTGATTTCCCAGTCACTTGAACCTTTTTCAAAAGCCGAAATTGAAAAATTAGCTACTGCCCTCCAAAAATTAGCAAATGAAGATCCAACTTTCAAAACTTGAACTGATATTGAAACCGGACAGACAATAATTGCCGGAATGGGCGAATTGCACCTTGATATTATTGTTGATCGGCTCAAAAGAGAGTTTAATGTTCAAGCTCGTGTAGGAAAACCGCAGGTTTCTTATCGCGAGACAATTACAAAAAGCGCTGAAGTTGAAGGAAAATATATCAAACAATCCGGTGGTCGTGGGCAGTACGGTCATGTTTGGATTAAATTTGAACCTAATCCTGAAGAAGGTTTTGATTTTATTGATAAAATTGTTGGGGGGAAAATTCCAAAAGAATATATCAAATCAATTCAAAAAGGACTAGAAGAAAAAATGCAAGCCGGAATTCTTGCTGGCTATCCTTTAATTAATTTAAGGGCAACTTTATTTGATGGTTCTTTTCATGAAGTCGATTCTTCTGAAATGGCCTTTAAAATCGCAGCATCTAAGGCACTTTCCCGCGCCAGAGATGCTGTTGGAACAGTACTTTTAGAGCCGATTATGGATGTTTCTGTTTTTGCTCCCTCTGAATATGCAGGAGATGTAATGGGAGATTTATCACGTCGTCGTGGTCTAGTTCGTGAACAGGAAACTCGTTCTGATGGGGCAAATGTAATTCGCGGACACGTCCCACTTGCAGAAATGTTCGGGTATTCAACGCAATTACGTTCAATGACTTCAGGCCGGGGAACCTATCAGATGCAATTTAATCACTATGAAATTGTACCCAAAAATATTTCCGATGTCATCGTAAAACAAAGAGCAATTAAGGAAGATGACTAAAAAAAGAAAACTATAAAAAAATATCGAAAAATTAAGAAAACCGAGTTTTTAGATGAATTAATTTCATTTTTTTCTAAAAACTCGGTTTTTTATACAATTTATTAGAATTAATCTTATTTAATTTAAAAAAGTATCGTAATTTATGTAACTTTTCCGGCTAGCAAAATTTTTGTAATATTCTTGGCATAATAATTTAATTAATAATTATTTTTGCTATTAAATATAAAAAAGCGCTTAAATTTAAGTGCTTTTTATAAAGTTAAAAAAATTTTTATTTTTTACTTGGAGAAAAAAATAAATAGGGTAAAATATATCTAAATTCAATTTTTACGTTTTCCGATTCTTCGTAAAATCAAAAAAATTACTACCGTTAAAAAAGCTCAAAGTAAATGACGGCGAAAACGAATTTTACCTATATCAATACTTTTATGATAAATGTGACCAAAAATTGCTTCAATATTTCCCAAACGCCGACGAAGCATTAAATCATAAATTAGCATAACTATAAACAAAGCGCCATTTACTGCCATTGCAGTTATATATTCGGCAGAATTTTGAATATTTTTCTCCGGATAATATTTTAATAACACTCAGTAAGTTAAGCCCATCATAATTGTTGCAAACAAAGTAAAGCCGCTAAGTCAGATAGCATTTACCTCTTTTTGATTCACTTTTTTTACAAGTCATGGAATCATTGGTGGCATTTCAAGTCGATTTGCATTATTTTGCAACTGGGAACGAAAATAAATAACAGATTTTTTGATTGCTTTATAGTCTAAAAGTGTTTTAATAAAAAGAAAAAATAAAATAGCGCCAAAAATTCCAGGGACTATTAGCAAAGGTAAATATTTTTTCTCATAAGATCAAGCTGGAATTTTTTCCTGAGTCCAAAGAACTGAAACAATTAAAACTGTAAGAATCAATGCTAGTCAAAAAATCGCTTTTAAAGGTAGGAAAATTAACTCTAAACCAAAAATTTTCCGAACCTCTTTTGAAATAAAGGTATTCGCTTCTTCCTGAATGCGTTTTTGTTCCATTCTATCTTGATATTCGCGTTCTAATAATTCATTATGATAAAATTGCGAAGTATTTTCATATTTTGGCCTATAACGGGAATTTTCCTGATAATTTTCTTCATTATATTGATATTCATGTTGTGTGGGTTGAAAATTTTTGTTTTTTTGCTCAAAATTAGAAAAATTTGGGTTATTTTGTGGTCGCTGGTAGGGGTAATTTTCAAATTTTTGTCTATTTCTTCTCATATTTATTAACCTAGTAAAGTAAAAAAAAGAATTTTTGCTTGTTTTTCACCTATTTTTCTCAAATTATACACTATTTTTCACTAACATTTGTTTTTAAAATTGCTAAAAAGGCCTCCTGAGGAACATCAACGACCCCGAAAGATTTCATTCTTTTTTTTCCTGCCTTCTGTTTTTCAAGTAATTTTTTTCTTCTTGTGACATCCCCTCCATATAATTTTGCCGTTACATCTTTACGATAAGCTTTAATTGTCTCGCGAGCAATCACTTTTGATCCAATTACAGCTTGAACTGGGACTTCAAAAGAATGTCTTGGGATAATTTCCTTTAATTTTTGGGTAAGATCTCTTGCTTTTGGATAGGCAAAATCTTTATGAACTATCATTGAAAGTGCATCGATTTTCTGTCCATTTAGTAAAATATCCAATTTTTGCAGTTTTGAAACTTGATAATCAATTACCTCGTATTCAAAAGATGCATAACCTTTTGAAAGTGATTTTAGCCGATCAAAAAAGTCAAAAATAACCTCAACTAGCGGTAATTTATAAATTAAGCGCCTACGAAAGTCATCTATATATTCAAGATCAACATAAATTCCGCGTTTATCTTGACAAAGTCCCATAATTTGCCCTAAAAATTCTTCAGGTAAAAAAATTTTCGCTAAAATATAAGGTTCTCTGATTTCACTAATAAAATTAGGTTCAGGAAACAAACTCGGATTAGAAATTATCTGGACTTGGCCATTTGTTCTTGTAATCTGAAATTCAACAGAAGGTGCAGTTGCTATAATTGAAAGATTAAACTCCCTTTCAAGCCTTTCCTGAAGAATTTCCATATGCAAAAGTCCCAAAAATCCAATCCGAAAACCAAAACCAAGCGCTTTTGATGACTCAGGTTCATAAATAATTGATGAATCCGAAAGCGAAATTTTTTCTAAAGAATCTTTTAAAAGATTGTATTGCTGTGAATCCACGGGGTAAAATCCAGTATACATTACAGGAACTAATTTTTTATATCCAGGAAGTGGAGATTTAGCCGGATTTTCAACTAAAGTGATTGTATCACCTACCTCAACATCTTTTGCATTGCGAATTGAGGCGGCCACCCAACCGACTTCACCAGCAAAAAGCGCCTCTTTTTTAACCTGATTTGGACTGGAAATTCCTAATTCAATCACGGAAAATTTCAAGTTATTAGCCATAAATTTGAAAGTATCCCCGACTGAAATTTTCCCTGTAACCACACGGATAAAAATTATTACCCCGCGGTAAATATCAAAATAAGAATCAAAAACTAACGCTTTTAAAGGATCTTTTTCGTCTGAAGCTTGTGGTGGCGGGATCAAATTAACTATCGCTTCAAGTACTTTTTCAATACCGATGCCATTTTTGGCTGAAATCAAAATGGCATTTTCAGCGGAAATTCCGATAGTGTTTTCAATCTCGGCTTTGACTTTATCAACATTTGCCGAAGGTAAATCGATTTTGTTTATAATTGGAATAATTTCTAAATTATTCTCAAGGGCCAAATAAACATTGGCCAAGGTCTGTGCCTGAATCCCTTGACTTGCATCCACTAAAAGCAAAGCGCCTTCAGTTGCCGCTAAAGATCGTGAAACTTCATAAGTAAAATCGACATGGCCAGGTGTATCAATTAGATGAAAAATGTAAGAATTATAACGAATTTGGACCGCATTTAGTTTAATAGTAATCCCACGTTCTTTTTCAAGATCCATTGAATCAAGATGTTGTTCTTTTAGATCACGTTTTGAAACTGTATTGGTAAATTCAAGAATTCTGTCGGCCAAAGTCGATTTACCATGATCGATATGCGCAATTATGGCAAAATTTCGAATTTTTTTATTATCCATCTACCCACGACTAACTATTTCTTCAATGTTACTTCCGCTATCTGCAAAATAAAAAATAAGAAAAACAAGACCTAAAACAAGGCCGACAACCAGGAGAAATAAAAGGAGAAAAAGTGCTATTTTTTTCCCGTATTTAATCTCTTTAAGTTTTTGTAAAACTACATTTCCATAAATTACTTGATTTGCGGTTTTGTATTTAAATTTCGGCTTTTTTTGCTTTTTTCTAAACATTTTTAGGCAATAAAATCTTTTAGAACTTTTGAAGGTTTGAATCTCACTGTTGTTTTTGCATTGACTGTAATCTGGGTTTTGGTTAGTGGATTAAATGAAGAAGATGCGGGCTTGAAAACTCCTTGGAAAGTTCCAAAAGAGTTAATCACTAATTTTCCTTGTTTTTTGACAACATCTGCTGTTATTCCAAAAAATTCATTTAAAACAAGCTCAATATTTTTTATAGGAAGATTGGTTTTAATTGCAATTTGCTCAATTAGTTCTTTTTTGTTCATTTTAATGACTCCATTCATAACTAAGATAATTATAAATTTTACTTTATTTTCTTATTTTTTGGTAATATTTTTATAAATAATTTTAATTGGACAGCCAAAAAAATCAAAATACTTGCGCATTTGGTTTTCAATATAACGCTGATAAGAAAAATGGACTAAATTTTTATCAGTTACAAAAAATATAAAAGTGGGAATTTTTCCATAAATTTGCTCTAAAAAGTTGAAGTAAACTTTTTTACCATTAACATTTGGATGGGGTTGAATCATCTGAATTTCCATTAGAAATTGATTAAGTAAATTTGTTGAAATTTTTTTTTCAAGATTATTTTTAACTTGAAAAATAACATCAATGAGTTTATGAATTTTTTCTCCTGTTTTTGCTGAAATGAAAACAACCGGCGCTCAATCAAGAAATTTAAACTTACCTTTAATTTTCCTAAGATATTCTTGTTGTGTTCTTGTGTCTTTTTGAATTAAATCCCACTTGTTTATAACTAAAATTATCGGCTTATTTCTCTCAAAGGCATAACCGGCAATTCTGAGATCAAAATGATGAAAATCCTGACAAGCATCTAATAAAATCAAGGTTAAATCAGCCTGATCAAGCGAGCGAAAAGCTCGTAAAAATGCATAAAAATCAACTGATTCTGCCAGTTTTGATTTTTTTCTAATCCCGGCAGTATCGATAATTTCCAAAGTTTGTCCATTTATTTTCCAAAAACCAGAAATTGAATCCCTTGTTGTACCGGGAATTTCTGAAATAATAGAACGATTTTCCCCTAAAAGTCAGTTAAGGAGACTAGATTTTCCTGCATTTGGGCGACCAATTAGAGTTAATTTAAAAAAAATCTCATTTTTAAAATTTTTTTTGTTAAAATTACCTACAAGTTCATCTAAAAAATCACCAACTCCATGACCGTGTAAGGCAGAAATTGGAAAAACTTTCTCAAAACCTAACTCAAAAAGGCTTATATCAAAAGATTTGTTGTTTTCAAGTTTGTTTGCAACTAAAATAATTTTTTTTTTGGATTTTCTTAATAAACTAAGGACAAAATGATCCTCTGAATCAATTTCTTTTGTACCATCAAGAACTCAAACTAAAATATCGGCTTCTTCAAGGGCAATTTGGACCTGAATTCTGACTAAATCCTGAAAATTTTCATTCTCAATTTGAATTCCGCCTGTATCAATTAACAAAAAACTATGTTGATTTCAGGTCACATTTTGATAAATTCGATCCCTTGTAACACCTGGAAGTGGATTAGTTATTGAAATTTTTTTGCCTGCTATTCGGTTAAAAAGTGTTGATTTTCCAACGTTCGACTTTCCAACAAGAGCAACTAAATTTTTCATTAATTAAAAATTAACCTTTAAATTTCAAGTGAAAACTGACCAATTTTCCGAAAAACTAACTTGGAAATCTGGGATACAATTTGATCTCTTGTAAAATTTGTTGTATCAAGAAAAATTGAATCAACTGTTTTTTTTAAGGGGTTAGTTTTTCGGGTCATATCAAGGTAATCGCGATGTTCAATTGCCTTTAAAATTTCTTGAAAATCTGTTTCTAAATTCAAAAAAGTGTTTTGTTTTAAACGTCTTTTTGCTCTTGTCTCTGCATCTGCTCATAAAAAAATTTTCAGATCAGCGTCTGGCATAACATTATAAGTTGTATCGCGACCCTCCATGATGATTCCTTTATGATTTTTTTGGAAATTTTGCAAAATTTCAGTAACAATTTTCCTTATTTGTGGGTATTGAGCGATGATAGCTGCATTTTTTGAGATAAGATCATTGCGTAGTAGATTAGAAACATTTTGATTTTGTAGTCAAACATTTCCTTCAAAATCAAGTGATAAAAAATTTGGTGGCAAATGCTTTATCATTTTCCGCTCACTTGTAATGCTAATTTGATTTTTTTGACAAAAAAAAGCAATTGCGCGATATAAAGAACCGGTATTTATAAATAAATAATTGAATTTATTTGCAATTTGTTTTGCAATTGTTGATTTTCCAACTCCAGAAGGTCCATCGATTGCAATATTAATTTTTTTAAAAGGCATTTATAATAAGTAGTTCCTGTTAATAACTTTTATACAAAATTATAAACAATTTTTCCGATTATTGAAATTCTTTTAGTCATTTTGCCTTTGTTTTATCATTGATTTGAGCAAAAACCTGGTTGAGCTCATCTTTTTGACGGGGACTAAATTCGGGGATATAAAAAATTAAATGAACCTTGAGATCGCCAATAATTCTTGGATTTTTTGGATCAGGAGCCCCAGCACGAAGAACATTAACAATTTGACCTGATTTATAATAATCATAAAGTCTAACTTTTTTCAAACCGGTTGGGCTGGGAACCTCGACAGTATTTTGGTTGATAATATCAATTATTGAAACTGGCATATTCACATGAATATCATTTCCTGATCTAGTAAAATGTTTATGCTGACGAACATTAATCTCAAGATGAAGATCTCCAGAAGGCCCGCCTTTGTGTCCCGGTCCACCAAATCCGGCCACGCGGATAAACATTCCATCCTGGATTCCGGCCGGAATTTTAATAGTTACTTCCTCTTTTGTCTCAACTATAGTTTTTCCACGGCACTTTTTGCAATTTTTTGTAATGTTTTTCCCGGAACCTAAACAAACTGAACAAGTTGTTTTGTTTTGAACCCGACCAAATCCCGGGATATTTAAGACCTCAGTTTGCATTCCCCGACCTTGACAATTATAGCAAGTTGTAATATCAGAAGAAGAATTAGCGCCTGAACCCTTACAGTTATCACATTGATCGTATTTTGTTAATTTCTGGGAGATTTCTTTTCCGAGAATTGACTCGATAAAACTGATATAAATTTTAGCTTGAAAATTTTCGCCCTTTAAAGGACGACTATATTTTTGTTCTTGTGAGCCGCCAAAACCAAAACCAGAGGTAAAACTTGAAAAAATATCGCCAAAATCAAATCCTGAAAAGCCACTAGACCCACCACCAAATTGCTGATCAAAAGCGGCATGACCGAATTTATCGTACTGTTTTCGCTTTGTTTCATCAGATAAAATTTCGTAGGCTTCCTGGATTTCTTTAAATTTGGCCTCAGCTTGTTTTTGTTCTTCAGCTGATTTTTTTGTATTTTTATCAGGATGATAAATATTTACTAAATTTCGATAAGCTTTTTTTATTTCTGTTAGTGATGCTGATTTTTCAACTCCCAGAATTTTATAAAAATCTTGTTTTGCCATAAATTATACCTTATTTTTCTTTTTTTAAAGTTTTTTTTATTTTTTCAACCCGCTTTATTAAATTTTCCTGTTTGATCAAATTCCAAAACCGGAAAATTTAAGGAATTTTTAAGTGAAAATTCCATTTTTAGAAGTTATTTAACTATATAAATATAAAAAAGACACACTAGCAGAAATTTGCAAGTGTGCGTTTTTTATACCGAAAAAATTTTAATCCTGCTTGATTTCAGCATCAATTGTGTTTGAATCATCAGCTTTTGGATCAGATTCAGATGTATTTGCTTGCTGCGCGGTTGCCTGCGCAAAAGATTGGGCAGCTGCTTCAATTTGGTCTAATTTTAATTTTAATTCGTCAGTTTTTTCTTCTTTTAGAAGATCTTTTAATTCTTGAATTTGTTTTTCAAGTAATTCTTTTTGTTTTGGATCAATTTTTTCACCTTGATCAGTTATTGATTTCTCAAGTTGATTAATAAGCCCTTCGGCACGAACTGTTGTCTCGATTTTGTCTTTTTTAAGAGCATCAGCTTCACGATTTTCTTCGGCTTCCTGAATCATCTTATTAATTTCTTCTTCTGATAAAGTTGAAGTATTTTTAATTGTAATTGTTTGTTCTTTGCCGGTTTTTTTATCTTTTGCTGAAACCGTTGTAATCCCGTTGACATCAATTGAAAAGCTAACTTCAATCTGGGGAAGACCTCGTGGAGCAGCTTCAATTCCTGATAAATTAAAGCGACCTAACATTTTATTATCCGCTGCAAGTTGACGTTCACCTTGGACAACAGAAATTGTTACTTCGGTTTGATTATCCTCAGCTGTTGAGAAAATTTGTGATTTTGTTACCGGAATTGTTGTATTTCTTGGAATCAAAGGTGTTGCAATTCCACCTAAAGTTTCAATTCCTAAAGTTAAAGGAGTAACATCTAAAAGTAGAACATCACTGATCTCTCCAGCTAGAACCCCCCCTTGAATTGCAGCACCAATTGCGACTACCTCATCAGGATTAATTGAACGATTTGGCTTTTTATTTAAAGTATGCTCAATCATTGACTGAACAGCTGGCATTCTTGTTGATCCACCTACAAGGAGAACTTCATCAAGATCTGAAGCCTCAATTTTTGCTTGTTTTAGAGCATCAACAATTGGTTTGCGAGTTCTATCGATTAAATGGGCAGTCATTTTTTCAAATTCTGATCTTTTAAGTTCAAGTTCAACGTTAATCGGCCCGTTTTTGCCCATTCCTAAAAATGGTAGAGAAACTGTAGAAACACTTTGATTTGAAAGATTAATTTTGGTTTTTTCAGCCTCTTCTTTAAGTCTTGTAAGCGCCATTTTATCACTTTTTGGATCAAAATCATATTCTTCTTTGATTTTTTTAACAAGTCAATTTACAATTTCATTATCCCAGTCATCCCCACCTAAATGATTATCACCACTAGTTGATAAAACTTCGAAGGTTCCACCGGATAATTCTAAAACTGAGACATCAAAAGTTCCCCCACCTAAGTCATAGACAAGAACTTTCATTTCTTTTTCAGTTTTATCAAGGCCAAAAGCAAGTGCGGCCGCTGTTGGTTCATTTATAATTCTTTCTACTTGTAATCCAGCGATTTTTCCGGCATTTTTTGTTGCCTCACGTTGGGCATTGTCAAAATAAGCAGGTACTGTAATTACTGCTTTTGTTACTTTATGACCAATCTTTTTCTCAGCATATTCTTTTAAATAAGCAAGAATTTTTGCCGAGATTTCTTCAGGTTTATAATCTCTTTCATTTGCACGAACTGTTTTATCAGTTCCCATTAATCTTTTAATTGAAGCGATTGCTTCTGGGTTAGTTTCAAGTTGTCTTTTAGCTGCATCCCCGACAATTTCTTCATTGTTTTTAAAAGCGACAACGGATGGAGTTGTTGTTTTTCCGTTGGGATTTTCGAGAACGACAGGTTTTTGATTTTCAATAATTGCAACAACTGAGTTTGTTGTTCCAAGGTCGATTCCTAAAATGATTTCTTTTGCCATTTTTTGGTATCCTTTCTCTAATTTTTTTGAATTTTGAGTATTATTTTGTCTTATTTTCCTAGACAAAAGAAAGTATACCATAATTTGGCACTTAAAGTTAAAAAGTGCCAGAATTTATGAAAAATAGTCATAATTTTTAACTAGAAATAAAAATTTATTATAATTTTTTTCACTTTTTTTAAAATAGCTATAATTCTTTTAATTGAGTTTCGATATGTCTTTCAACTTTTTTAATAGCCTTAATTTTATAAATAACTATCCCAAAAAACACCAAAAAAGCAATACTAATTACCAAAAACAACAAACTAACTGCAAGTCAAGTTGAATCGATAAAATCATTTGGCAAGCCGCCGTCATTTTGTTTAACTAAATAAAAAGTGAGTAAAGCAATAAAAAAAATCAAAAAAATAATTCCAACAACTAAGAAAATTTTTCCATGTTTTTTCAACTGTTTCATTTTAGGAACAGAAGTTTTTTTATATGATTCAAAATCCATTTTAAAAAATCTCACTCTAATTTATTTTAACTTCAAGATTTAATTATACCAATTTTTTGTTAAAATTATAATAATTATCAAAAATTTGTTTATATTTTAAGAACTTAAAATTTTTATATGGAAAAATTTCAGGAATTAGTTAAAAAATTGATGCTGCCAAACCAGGTAGGAGTTTACCGTTTTTATGATGAAAAAAACACCCTTTTATATGTTGGGAAAGCTAAGAATCTAAAATCACGAATGAATCAGTATGCAAAAGGAGCAACTAATTCTTATAAAACCGAAGTTTTAATTAGAAAAACTAAAGAAATTAAATATGATATTCTCCAAAACGAAACCGAAGCACTAATTTTAGAAAAAAAAATCATAAGCAAATTCCAACCAATTTATAATATTAAACTTAAAGATGACCAAAATTATCCCTATATAAAATTAGAATTAGAAAAAAAACTGAATATTGAACTAGTTTATAAAATTTCACGCAGCAAAAAGTCAAAAAATATCTTTTTTTATGGGCCTTTTCTTAATAAAAGCAGCGCTTTGGTCCTAAAAAAAATATTAGAAAATATTGTCTTATACAAAAAAGGACAACAAATTGTACAATCAGAACCAGAAATTTTAAATCAAAAATTTTTTTTATGTAAAAAAATACTACAGGAACAAAAATTAATTAGTTTTTGCGAACAAAAATTAGAAAAAGCAAAGAAAAATAACCAATTTGAACTCGCCAACGAATATCACAAAGCGCTTATTGCACTGAAAAAAACTAAAATTGAACAACAAAATATTGAGCTTAACAACCTAAAAAATATTGATTTTCTTTATTATAGTGAAATTGGCGAGAATAATTTAGTAATTAGTTTTGCTTTTTATCGCAATGGTGTTTTTTTATCTAATAAAAATTTTATTATTGATATTATACTTAATTATACAGAAGTTTTAATTAATTTTTTAAATAATTATTATAAAATTAATATTTATCCCGATGAGTTAGTAGTTAAAAATTTTTGGCCTAAAAATGCTGAATTTTTAGACCCAAAAATTAATATCAAAATTGGAAAAAGCTTAAAATATAAGCATATTTTAAACACTTTAGCAAAAAATCACCAAGATTTTATCAGCCATAATTTTGACCAAGAAATTAAGAAAAAAATTAAAAATCAGAAAATTTTAGAACTAGTTAAAACCAGTTTAAAAATTGAAAATGTTGAAAAAATTATGGCAATTGACTGCTCAAATTTAGAGTCAAACTACCCCACAACTGGAATTATTTTCTATATAAACGGAATATATGAGCGAAATTACAATAGATTTTTCAATTATAGGGGAACAAAAAAAGGTGATACAAATTATATGAGACAGGGTTTTGAAAAATATATTAAAAATCCAAAATTTCTAAAACCTGATTTGATTTTAGTAGATGGAGGAATTCAACAAATTAATTTAATTATAGAAATTTTAAGAAAAAATCACTTTGAAATTCCGATTTTTGGAATGGTAAAAAATAAAAGGCATAAAACTGAAAAAATTATTGACTTAAATGGTAAAAAAATTAACCTAGCTCAAGAAGTTCTTAATTTCTTTGCTTTAATTCAAGAAAATGTCGATTTATTTGTTAAGGAAAAAATGAAGAAAAAACAAATAAAAAGTTTATTTTCTAAGGAATAATTCAAATTTCAGCATTTAAATTTTGTTATCTTTTTGAAAAAAATAAGTTAACAAAATTTAATTTTTAAGCTTATTAATATTTAAAAAGGTCTTTAAATTCTCACGTTTTTTAATTAACTCGGGAAATTCTAAGGAATTTTTTGAATCTGCTAATTTTGAATTAATTTCTGCAATATTAATATTATATTGATTTGTTAATTCCTTAATTTTTAGTAAAAATGTATCAATTAAATAATAAATTTTTATACGATCAAATGTGTTTGTTTCCTGGCCTTGAAGGTGTTTTACCGCGTTATTATTAATCATTTTTAAAAATATTGAGGAAATTATACCTAAAATTTGCGTATTATTTTTATTGGTAATTACAAAATCCAAGAAAATTTGCTTTATTATCTCGGAATTATTACTTATTAAATTAAAAATTATCCCATTAAAATCCAAACTATTCCGATATTTTAAACTATCAATTACAAAAAAACTCTCAAGAAAAGCTTTGATTAATTTGGATAGTTGCTGAAAATTATTTTCTGATAAAAATTTTACAAAAGCTTCAAAAACTAAATTTATTTCTGTAAAATTATTTGAATCTAGGCCCAAAAAATCTGTTAGTTTGATTTTTATCTTGGTAATAAAAGGTAAAATTTTATCAATAAAAGCTTTTATTGCATCTAACTGTCTGACAGAAGGACTAAAATGTAAAATATCTTGTGATGAATTAAAAATATTATCTTTTTCCTTAAAAAAATTTTGAATTTTAAGAGGCAAATTTGTTAAAATTTCTAAAAAAGATCCTAAATTACTGCTATTTTTTTCGCTATTTAGTTTAAGTCCTAATATAATTTCCCTTGATATTAAATTAATTAAATTTTTAAAAGTTTTTGTTCTTGTCAATATGTCGCTGATGCTTGAAATTAGAGATACTAAAGAAGCTTGATCGTCGTGATTTATACTAAAACTTCATTTATTTAATAATAAATTTAAAACATTTTTTAGAAAATCTGTCTGTTTGAATGCTTCAATTACAAAATTTCGGATAAAAGTGATTGATTTATTATAATTATTTGAATTCTGCAAAAACAGCAACAATAAATCTTTAAATGAACTAACAGTTGAATAATCCTTGTTATTTTTAATTAATTCCGTTAAAATAAAAATTACAAATTTTTGAAGAGTATTAAAATCTAAAACTTGACTGATAATTTCCTGATAAACTGGATCTTTGGTAAATGAAATAATAATTAGTTTGATAATCTTTTTTTGCCGGAAAAATAGATTATAAAATAAACTAATAGTTTCATTTTGGTGTTTTTGAACATAGGGGCTTGCTAAAACCTCAATTAAAAGCTTAACAATTTCTTTTTCTGTTAAAACGGTCGATTTTAAATAAGTAAGTAAATCGGGTTTTTTTTGTTCAGTTTTAGAATTTGTCTGGTTTGTAGGTGAGGAATTAAATAAATAACTTTGGGCGACCTGAAGAAGATTTGTGACAAAATTACTTTTGAAAATAATGTCAATAATATTATTAAATGCTTCAAAATTAGGATTTGCCTCATTGCCAAAAGTATCAATTATTTCGTTTACTAATTTTACAAAGGGACTTTGCTGTGAATCAAGAAGTGGAGTAATTTTACTTAGAAAATCCTTTGCAGAAAAATTAGTTTTTTCCTCTTTTTTAAAAGTATGCAATGCCTGAATGCTTTCCTTTTCAAAATTTGAATCAGCTTTTACAAAATTTAGCAATGAACCATTAAGCGATAGTTTTTCTAAAATTTCTTTATCTGGAGCTAAATTAATTTGTTGGTTTTCATTTAAATCGCTAGAAAAATTAGTTTGGTGAATTCTGCGATCTTTTGATTCAGATAGAGAATTTATTTGGTTTTTACCTAGGGTTAACGATAAAATTAAATTTTGCGCAATTTGCTTACTTCCCTTAATTTGCGGGCGAAAATTCATATGACTATCAAAATAAAATTCATCACCAACCTTAGAATTAACGCCTCTAAAAGGATTTATATAATTAACCCCTGTTTTTTGGGCTACTTTTTGGATTAGTTTGTTCAATCGATAAATCGAAAGATTATTATCATTAATTTCTATTAAATAATTTTCGGCTAAATCTTGTAAATATTTTTGGATTTTTGGCTGAATTTGATAGTATTCTATTAAATTTATATGAGCTTTAGGATTTATTTTTTTGATAATGGTTATTATTCTTTCTAAATTTGCCTCAATTCTTGTGAAAATTTTGTCTACTTTTAGCACAAAATCAGTGTTTTTTCTATTTTCTTTTAAACTTGAAAGCTTAAGATCATCAAAAAATTGAGAATTAAATGCATCTAAAAAATCTTTAAATCCAAGTGAAATACTAATTAAATTTGCTTTTTTTATCTCTTCAATTAATTTTGGAAAACTAGAACTAAAATCCCCAAAAACCGACCTAATTATCTCTGTGAATCGGGACTTATTGTAAATTTGCGCTTTAAAATTATTCAATCTTGCCTTATCAAGAAAATTATTTTTTGGCTCCAAAAAATATAATCAGTCCAAAATTCCTGAATCATTTAAGGCTAAATTTTTAAATGACTTAACGGAATCAGACTTAATAATTTGGGCAAAATTAACAAAAAAAGCAGGAAAAGAAATTCCCGTAATTGAGCCATTTACCATATTACTCCGACCATCAAGATTGTTATTTCAATCAAATCCAGTGCTTAAAAAATCACCAAGAGCAAGATAATTAATCTCATTTAATAATGGTTTTTTTATCTCATTTGAAAAATTTTTAGGAAAATTGGCTTTTTTTTGAGGTTGAAAAAAAACACCGGCTGTAATAATTCCGGAGAAAAAAATAATGGGAAGGCTTACCTGTAGACCTAATTTCAGCGTCTTTTTCATCATACCCACCTTTTTTAATTACATAAATTATACCACAAATGATATAAAAACAACTTTTTTTAGCATAAAAAGTTATCAACCTAGTAATAGAAAAATGAACAAAACAATTAGGGCTATAAAGTTAAATTGCTATATCTATCAATAAAAATTAATTTTTCACTTATTAATTTTTCAAGACATCTATCAAGATAGTCGCGAGTTTTGTTTTGTAGGCTTGTGAAATGAGTGACTTCTAAAATTAAGTTATATAAATCGGCTTTAGTTATCGAATTTGTGTGTTGAACTATTTTTATAATCAAATCTTTAATCTCGAAATAGTGAATTTCCTTTATTGGTCTTTTTGGTTGAAAGAAAAAATTATAATTCACAACATTTTTTAATAAATAATGTGATTGTGATTCGAAAATTATACCTTTTTTTATCAGATTATTAGCAATTTTAAGTGCCTCTTGTTTAGTTAGAATACTTGTTCTTGTCTTACCATCTAATCAGGCAACAATTTTATAAAATTCATTTTTGTGTAAAATTTGAACTTTTTCAAAAATATAGATTAATAAACTAAATTTATCTTTAATTTTATCATATAATTTAATTAAATTTTGAAAATCCAATTTAAATCTTATTTGAAATGCGGATCTGAAATCGTTTTTTGGTTTTTCAGCTATTAAAATCAAATTTTCATTAGTTTTGTTTTGTTTGGCTAACACATCCTGGCTTTTTTCAGCTTTTTTAGTTCCTATTAGTTTTAATTGTTCTTTAATTTTTTTTATTTGTAATTTGGGATTTTGAAATCAATCAATTGACCAAATTCTAAAAATTTTCCAACCACGCGATTCAAGAACTTTTTTCCTTAAAATATCACGATCCCTCGCGTTTTTTAGTTTTGCAAAAATTGAACCATCGCATTCAATGCCTAGCAAAAACTGATCTTCATTTTCAGGATTTAAAATAACTAAATCAATTTTATAATTAGAATAACCCACATTTTTTAATAATTTATAACCTAATTTTTTTAGTTCATTATAAACAATAGATTCAAAAGTTACTTCATTTGATGTGGTTTTTGTAGTTTGAGTACTAAATTGAACGCCATATTTGGCAATTTCTAAATATTTCCTTAGAAAAACAGCGCCCCTGGCTTTTGTTTTTGTTAGATCGATTTGTTCTGGTTCAATTGAAGAAACAACAACTGTTGAATATTTAGCGCGAGTAAAAGCGACATTCAAACGGCGATAACCATTTTTTTGATTGATTGCTCCGAAATTAGCAGAAATTTTTCCCTCTGGATTAGGCCCAAAATTCAGTGAAAAAATGATAATATCTCGTTCATCACCTTGAACTGATTCAATATTTTTAACAAAAATACCTTCTGATATACCTTGAAAATACCGCGGATTTTCTGCCTTAAACCTATCAATTTTCCCAGCAATTAATTTTTCCTGTTCAAGATTTGTTGTAACGACTCCAATTGTAAACTTATTTTGATATTTTTGAAAAATTTCTGCAAGGACTTCAAGTACTTTTTCGGCTTCCTTTTCATTTCTACGATTTTTATAAACTGCCTTTTCAACTTTAAAAAATTTAATTCCTTGAAATTCTTGTGGCCTTTCGATTGCCGGAAAAGTCATTAAATCATTATTATAAATTTCAATGTTTGAAGGTTGAATTAGCTCTTCAAATTTTGACCGATAATGCCATTTTAATCTATAAGATTTTAAAAAAGTTTGGCTTACATCAAGAATTGAAAGATAATCAGAAACATTAAATTCTGCTAGATCTTCGTTATTTTCTCCATCTTCAGAAAGACTATCAAAAAAACTTGTAGGGGGCATTTGCTCTTTATCACCCGCAATTATATACTGTTTTCCGCGGATAATTGCGCCGATTGCACTTTCTGGTTTTAGTTGCGAGGCTTCATCAAAAATTACAAGATCAAACACAATATCACTATTTTTAAAATATGAACTAACCAAAAGTGGCGACATCATAAGGCAAGGTTTTAATTTTTTTAACAGATTAGGTATTCGGACAAAAAGTTCATGAAAAGGCATTAAGCGACGAGATTTATTTGCTTCTTGTTTTAAAATTCTAATTTCTGAATTTTTATCGGAAAAAGAGTCAATTTGCGGAATTTTTTCTAGAAGGATTGAATCAACTTTTTTCCGGGTTAATTGGTCTAAATTTTTCTGGGCTTGTTCAAACTGCATTTGGTTTAAATGCAAAGTTTGTCAATCAAAAGCCTCAAATTCCAAATGAACTATTTGATTAATTAATAATTTATAAAATTTTTTAGTAAAAATTTTATAAAAATCTTGCTGAATGTTGTTTTCTATTACTTTTTTTACAAAATCATCAATTTCTAATTGAATTAGCGCATTAATATCAGTATTAATCCGCGAAATTTCATAAATTTGGTCGATTTTTACAAACTTTTGATGTAAGTTTTCCTCGAATTTTTTCTTTTCAAGAAACAAAAAATCAAACTGTTTAGAATCAAAATATGAAGTAAATTCCTTTCATATCTGCATAAATTTAATAACTGGGGAAAATAATTTTTCTGTTAAAAGTTCTTTTGTGTATTTTGAATCAAAGAAAAAGTCAACAAATTCTTTGTCTTGAACCTTAATTTTTGTTGAATTATTTAAAAATTTTAATTTTACATAAAATTTCAGCTGTCAAAGATTATTTTCAATTTCTTCTTCTGAATTCAGACTTAATTTAAATTTGAGACTCTCAACTAATTTTGATAACAATAATTTTTTTTGAATTAATAAATGAATTAATGAGTGAGTTTTAAGAAAAATTTCAGGCTCATAACCATCTTTAAGATAAGTAGATAAGGTTTTTTTAATTTTTTTATACTTAAAGTCCAAAAATTTTATCCTGGAATTTTGGTGAGTTTCAATAACCTCTTTAAACTCCAAAAGCGGAATATTTAGCGGAATTCTTTTAAAATAAACTTTTAGATTATCTTCAAGGCTAATAATTTCTGCCTTAGTTTCCTTAATTTGACTATATTTTTCTATCTCAAATGATAAATCTTCAATTTCTTGCAAGCCTACTAAATCGATTTTTGTTAATTTATATAAGGATTCTAGAAGTTCTGATAAATTTATAATATTGCTAAGATGTTGATCAGAATGCATTAAAAAAAACTTAAATTCTTTAATATTTTCAAAAATTAGCTTGCTTAATTTAATTAATTCTAATAACCAAGTTCTAAATTTTTCTTTTTCAAATTCATCAACTTGTGCCGATTTAAAACCATATCAAGGATGTTTTTTTAAATTAAAATTAATATTTTTTAATTTTTGAAACAAATTATTAAGAGCTCATTGAATTTTCTGTAGAGTTTCATAGTTAATTTTCCTAATTTTTTCCTCAGATAAATAAAAATCAAAACTAGAAAAATCGGCAAGATTCTGATATTCAGCTATTAATTGATATAAACTTTTTGATAACTGTGGACGAATTTTTGTTAATTTATCACCATAATCATTCAATTTTCGCTGTAATTCAGAGTAATTATTTTCGATTAGGTTGCTTTCAACCTTATTAATTAAAATTGAATTTGATCCTTTTTCTAAAGTATTTAAAAGCTCGTTGATTATTTCTTTTTTATTTATATTTTCATTATGAATCGCAATTACCGAATCTGATAATCCAATTTTTTTAAGGTTTGAATAAACAACATTTAGTGCCGCTAGTTTTTCAGCAACAAATAAAACTGTTTTCCCTCTTGCCAAAAATTCGTTGATTATATTAGTAATTGTCTGTGACTTTCCGGTTCCTGGAGGTCCATCTAAAATAAAATTTTCCCCTTTTATCGCCGCCTGAATTGCTGCTTCTTGAGTTGAATCTGCTTCTAAAATATGAAAATAATCGCGTGGGTTGATGTTATTGAATTCATCAGCGGTTTTGATTTTTTTGGTTTCGTCAGTAGTTTTAATTAAAGAATCTGAACCAAAAAAATTTCCATTTATTTCTGTATAAAAATTATTTTTAATAATTTTTTCTTGGTTTTCAACCAAATCAGTATAAATTTCAATTTTACTATAGTCAAAAGCGCTTAACTGGATGGTCTCAATCATTTCTCAGTTAGATAAGTTATTACCTTCACTGAATAACTTTTTAAAATTATTGTAATTTTCCTTAATCGAAAGCGAATTATCGATTCTGAATTTAGAAAGTTTAGTATCTAGTCCTAAGATTTGCAGTTTTTTTAGAAGCGTAAAATTTATACTTAGAAAGGCATTATCGAGAAATTCTAGCGAAATTGTTTCTTTTCCTTGAAAAATCAAGCGGTTAATTTGGACAGGAAATAAAAAAATAGGACTATAAATAGGAGTGTTTTCCTCAGTATTTTCGTATCATTTTAAAAATCCTATCCCTAAATAAAGAATATTTATTGACTTTTCTTCTTTATAATTTTTTGATTTTTGATATAAATTTTTAATTATTAATTGTTCTTGTTCAAGTAAAAAATCCGAAATAATTACTTTTGGAGGAATTTTTGAAATTTTTGTATTTATTTGAAGTTGCTCAAGTGTTAAAGGCAAAAAATCACTTAATTTATGGCTGTTTTTTTTAGATGCTTTTTTTTGTTGATCAAGCGATCTGAAAAATAAAGTTGTTTTATTTTCAATAATATTGTCTAAAAACTGATTAAAATCAGGAAATAAAATACCAAGTTTTAGTGGAACAGACTTAGTTGGCTGAAATAAATTAAAATTAATTAGGCGGTTTTTCTTTGAAATATCTAATAATTTATTTTGTCAATTCTTAAGATTTTCATAAACACTATCAACTTCCATAAAATTTCCTTAAAAAAAAATACTTTTTTCAAAATATGTATGAATATTATAAATGTTTTTTTAGAAAAAAACACTAAATAAGTTCTATGATAAAAAAGTATTTTTTGCCTTTTCTAAGCAAAAATAAATTGCTTTTATCTTTTAGTTCTTCAGTTATATCACCAATATTTGAGATTTTAGATCCATTAATTTCAAGAGCTTTATGAGAAATAAATTCATTTAATTCACGCTTTGATTTAAATATTCCAAGGTCGATTATTTGATTGGCATTGAAAAAAGATACTTTAAAATACGGGATAATTTTTTTTAGTTCTAACTTATCTTTAAATGTTATTTCTGTATAATCTAGTTTTTCAAATAAAATTTTTGTAATTTTTTTAGCTATCTTTAGGCCTTTGTCTCCATGGATATTAAAAACAACCTCTTGTGCTAAATTATACTGTAAAATACGTTGTTTTTTATCATTTTTATGCTTGAAAATTAGCTCATTTATTACTTTTAGATCTAAAAAAGATAACCACAACATAATTTTTTCGGCTTGCTCATCGTTTTGATTTAATAAAAATTGGTACAAATGAAATGGCGAATACATTTCTGGATCAAGCCAGATTGGTTTTCCTAAACTTTTGCCAAATTTTTGGCCGTTTTCGTCGGTTAATAAATTAGTTGTAAACACAAAAGCTTCATCTTTTTGGACTAAATTTGATTTTTTGATAAAATCAAGACCAGTAACCATATTCCCTCATTGATCAGAACCACCAGCTTGACCGATTATTTGATAATTTTCTGCTAAAAATTTAAAATCTCAGCCTTGAATCAACTGGTAGGAAAATTCTGTAAAAGAAAGACCAACTTCGATCCGCGAAGCCACCGATTCTTTGGCTAAAAGATAAGAAATATTGATATTTTTCCCGACATCACGCAAAAAATCAAGAATATTCATATTTTTATATATCTCAAAATTATCAAAAACTGGCAAACCAAAGGACTCTAACTGTTTTTTAATTTTCTCTTTATTGGCATTAAGTGTCTTAAAATCAAGTAGTTTTCGCTCTTTTGAACTAAAAGATGGATCCCCAATCATTCCAGTAGCCCCACCAATAACTGCAAGTACTTTTATCCCTATTTTTTGTAATCTTTTAAGTAGACTGATTGAAATATAGTTTCCTAAATGCAGAGAAGTAGCTGTTGGATCAAATCCGATATAAATTCCTTGGTCAGGTTTTAGATTAAAAAATTTTTCAGGACTGCTGATATCCTTTAGAATATTTCTTGTTTTTAATTCAGTGAGAAATTCTTGTTTTTCTATATATGACATAAAAACCTTTAAATTTTAAACTTTTTTTAATAAAAGCGCAATTTCCTGATCATAAATAGGCTTATTATCAACATAAGGTGTCTCTAAAATTTTAGGAATATTAGCAAAAAGTGGGTCAAAAATAATTTTGCGTAAGCTTTCAAGCCCAATAAAACCTTTGCCAATATTAGCATGTCGATCCTTTTTTGAACCTAGTGGGCTTAAAGAATCATTTAAATGGATCACTTTCAAATAATTAATTAGCCTTGTTCTTCTTATTTCTTTACAAAATTCAGGAAAATTTTTAAGATCATATCCAGCATCCCAGACATGGCATGTATCAAGACAGATTCCGATTCTTGGTGATTCAACTGCTTCAACTATTTCAACAATTTCTTCAAAATTAGCGCACATTTCACTACCTTTTCCAGACATTGTCTCAAGTAATAAAATTACATTTTTAGTTTTTTCTAAAATTGATTTTAGTGATGAAATTAACTGTTTTTTTGCCACTTCTTTAGTAAAACTTGTGAAAAATCCAGGGTGTAGAACCAAAAATTTTGCCCCGATATAGTTTATTTTTTCGATCTCCTTTACTAAAAAATCATTAGAAAATTGTGCTTTTATAGGACTAGCCGGATTTATAATATAAGGGGCATGAACAATAATATCTTCAGGCGGAATTTGTTTAAAAAAGTGTTTTTGATAATCTTGGAGTTTATAATTCTCGGGCTTGACTCGGAAAGTTGACTGTGGAGGTCCTAGAAAAATCATTGCAGTGTTTGCTTTATTTTCTAGTGATTCTTGAATTGCACCAAAAAGATAATCAGGTTTTCTGAATCTTACATGGGAGCCTATTTTTATCATAATAATCTCATTTCTTTTAAAATTTCAGCTAATTTAACTGTAAAGGTTGGAATTTTGCTATATTTTTCCTTTAAAATTCGCTCAATTTCAAAGACAAAAGCCTGCTCAATTAAATGGGGAATTTCTAGGACTTTTATTTTTTTATGGTATAATGTTATCTGATCGGATCATTTTAGATCTGAGGTGATAATTAAATCGGCTTTTTGTTTTTTTGCTTGAAGGCAGGCCAAAATTCCGCCTGAACCAGGAAGAATTGCTACTTTTTTTGGAAAAAAATTTTTTTCAACATTGCTGCGGAAAGTAGTTAAATTTGTATTTAATGAAATTTTTTTTAAAATTTCATTAAAATCCGCACTAGTTTGAAACAAAATATTGAATTCATCAATTTTTTCGATTTTTTCAAAATCGAATCCACACTGCTTTATTATTGAAAAAGCAGTTTGATTTTCTTTTGAATCAAAATTAGTATGCAGTGAAATCACGCTAATTAATTTTTTTTTAAGTAAAAGAGTAAGTTTTTTTTTATAAGGTGAATAGGCATATTCCTCTTTTTTTGTTTGATAGAAAAAAAATGGGTGATGAGTTATTATCAAGTTAGAACTGTTTTTTAGTGCAAAATCTAGGACATCATTTGTCAGATCAAGACAAATAGTTGCGCCTAAAAATTTAGTATCAAAAAGAAATTGTCAGCCACACTTATCCCAATTTTGACAATTTTCTAGTGGAAATTTTTCAAGGAGAAAATCGCCAACTTCCTTTGTTTTCATTACTTTTTAATTAAAATCCCTTAATGATAGGCGGCGATGTGGGGTTCTTAATTTTTTTAGAATTTTTGCCTCAATTTGCCTAACCCTCTCTTTTGTTACTCGACGCATCGCCGCAAGCTCTTCAAAACTATGGGCCTGATAAGGAATTCCTTCATCGTTTGTTCCGACCCCATAACGTCTTTTGATAAAATCTCTTTCATCATAATCAAGTGTTGAATCGATCATTTCAAGCAAAACTTTCGCTTTTTCCTCACGAATTGCATAATCTACTGGGGAAATCATATTCTCATCCTTGATAAAATCAGAAAATGAACTATCTTCCTCTTTCCCAATTGCTTTATCTAGTGAAATTGGATCGATATTGATTTTTTTAATATACCGTATTTTATCAGGGCTAAATTCGCCATCTAAACGTTCTGAAATTTCTTCGGCTGTTGGATTAAGTCCTTTTTCTTGTTGTAATTCCCTTTCTACCTTATTAATTTTATTGATTGTCTCGACCATGTGAACCGGAATTCGAATGAGCCGGGCTTGGTCGGCAACCGCCCTTGTAATCGCTTGGCGGATTCATCAGGTTGCATAAGTTGAGAATTTAAATCCACGGGTATAGTCATATTTTGCAACTGCTTTAATAATACCGAGGTTTCCCTCTGAGATTAGATCGATAAATCCAAGACCGCGGTTTTTATAGCGTTTTGCACTGTTAACCACCAAACGTAAATTCCGTTTTATTAAGGTATCACGCGCTTTTTTTCCAATCCGGCCTTTGATTTTCATTTTTTTTGCAAGTTCTCTTTCTTCTTCAGCCGTTAAAAGTTTTCCATATTTTCCAATCCAACGCATATACCATTTTATCATATCACTTGTATCGGTCAGTTTGTTAAGGTAAACTTCATCACTATAAACTTTTGGTTTGTGGTATTGATTTGGACTATTTTCTGTTATATAATCCAGGTCGTCAATTTCCTGAATTTTTAAGGAATCATCGACTGATTGTCCTAGATTTAGGTCAGAATTATCATCTTCCTCGTTATGATTAATATCGAAATTTTGATCATCTAAGTTTATTAGTGACTGATCAAAATCTTGACTATATTTTTTATTTTTTTTATCTCTAACAGATTTTTTATTATTAATTTGCTCGGCAAAATCAAAACTTGAAACATTTTCAAGATCCTCCTTATCGACTTCATCAGCAATTATTTTTCTTTGTATTAAAGTTTGAAAAAAATCATCAAGTTTTTCTTCTTCAATTGCAAGATTTCACTTTTCAATATATTTATAAATTTCATCGTGACTTAAAAAAATAGAAAAATTATCTAAATTAGAACTATTTTTTCCTATCTTTTGGTGTTTTTGTTCTAATTCTTGTTCTAATTTCTCGATAATAAAATTATATTCAGAACTATTTTGATTAATATTAGAAATTGGAATAAAATCCTCTTTTTGGGGGAAAAGTTCTTTATTTTCTGTTATTTTTTTAGGTAAATCTATATTATCAGGTTTTTTGACTGGGATAATTTTAGTTAGTTTTTCCTTAACTGAATTTGTTTTAGCTTTTTTTACGGGTTTTTTGGGGGATACCAGGGTGGAATTTAGCTGTTTTTCTGTTTTTTGTTTAGATTTTTCTTCTTTTTTTGATTTCTGAGCCAAACTAGTTGAATTAATATTTTGAGATAGTTGCAATAAAGTTTTTGCTCGAAATTGTTCTAAATTCTTTAAAAAATCTGATTGGTGTTTTGATGTTTTGATAATGTTGAAAAAATTTTCGATTTGCTCGTATGAATTTTTTCTTCGCTCACGAAGATTTGCTTTTTTTGTATTTTTTGGCTTTTTAATTCCATCTTCTCTTGTTAAATCTGTTTTTTTTCCTTCTTCTATATTTACTTTTTTTAATGAATTTTCCATTTTTATCTCTTCTACACTAATACTTGAAACTTTTTTATCAATAATTTTTTTTGTTTTCTGCGTTTTTTCTAGCAACGAAAAATCAATAAAACTCTCTTGTTTTGGGAATTTTAACTGTTTTTTTAGCATAAACACCCACCTTTTTCTGATTATAGACCTCTAATTTTTTTAAAGAACTTGCCCACAAACTCATTATTCATTTCTTTATCAAGTTGAAGTTTACGAATATTATCGGCATCTTTTCTGCCTCTTGTTTTTTGTATTAATTCCATTAAATTGTCTAAATCATCGGCATTTTTCTCTTTTTTTCAATTTAAATCCTCGTTTATGAGTTTTTCTATGCGATCTTTAAATATTAAATTTTCTAATTCAGCATTTACTTCCTTTAATTTTGTTTTTATCTTTTCCCGCATTTTTGGATTTTTATACCCAAAAATGTTAATTTCTTCCATTAATTTATTATTTAATGGATTTAGAAATTTAAATTGCTTTCCTTTAAAACGATTATATTTTTCACCGTCATGGTATAAAATATCATCTAAAACTTGACTTAAAATTTTAAGTTCTTGAATTTCGGTTGAAATCGGTTTTGCTAGCCATAAATTAGTTGTTTTTTTTATGTGAATACTTTTAATTTGGTCCTCATTTTCTTTTAAGGTATTTTCTAATTCATTATAATGTTGAACTGAAGGTCTAAATTTAAAACTATCCTGGGAAATACCAAAATCTTCCTTAATTTTTTTGAAAAAAATTTGCGCTAATTGCAGATTTTGGTGATATAATATTTCTAAAAAGGGACTAAATTTTTCAATGAAAATTTTTATCTCTTCACTTGAATTATTTTTTATAGAATTCTTATAAAAATCATAAGCGAAATCAAAGCTATTTATTCGATTACTTAGTTTATTAACAAGTGCTTCTGAACCAAAAGTATTGAAATATTCATCTGGATCTTTGCCTTCAAAACCTGTTAAAATATAAGTATTTATACGGTTTTGTCCCAGAATAAGTCCTGATTTTAGACTAGCTTCCACACCAGCCTTATCACTATCGAGCGCGAGTAAAACTGTAAAATTATTAAGCATTTCACAGTGTTTTTTTGTCAAAGTTGTTCCCATCAGTGCAACTGCATTTTGAATTCCCGCCTTATAAAAAGCAATTACATCAAAAAATCCTTCTGTAATAATGATTTCTTTTGGGTTTTGCTTTATTGCGTTTGCATAATTATAAAGAATTTCAGTCTTTGAAAACAAACTATTCGAGGATGAATTCAAATATTTTGGTTGACATATTTTATCATCTAAACAGCGACCAGAGAATCCAACCACTTTTCCTTCAAAATTTTCAATCGGAAAAACAAGTCTTTTTTGAAAAAAATCATTTCCATTAACAGTTAGAAGTGAATAATTCATTAAAACCTCGCCATCAAAAAATTTTGAATCAATTAAAAATTTTTTTAAAATTGAGTTTGTCGGCACAAATCCGATTTTAAATTTTTCGATAATTTCCCTTGTAATCCCGCGTGATTTAAGGAAGTTAAATAACTGGAAAAAAATAGGATTTTCGATAATCAAATTCTGCTGGCCTAAAGAGAAAATCTTGATAAGTTCAACTAAATAAATAGAAACCGCGTTTTCAAAGGCTCGTAATGCTTGAAGCTCATCTTTTGAATAATTTTTTTCAAGTTTTGTGGTATAATTTAGCTTAAGTTTTAAATTATATTCCTTATCAAGAAATTGCAGGGCTTCTAAAAAATTTAAATTTTGTAACAACATTACAAAATTTATAATATTACCGGATTTTTGGCACGAAAAACATTTAAAAATTTGTTTTTTTAAGGAAACTGACAACGACGGATTTGTATCTTCATGAAATGGGCAAAGACCGACAAAAGAATCTCGACCTTTTGGTTTTAAATTTATATTTTTTGAAATTAGGTCGTAAATATCGGTATTTTTTATTATATGTGTTATAATTTCTTGTCTATTCATTAACAAAATTTTCCTTGATAAATTTAGTTATTTCGTCAATTTTTAGTGTTTTTTGCTCGGTTGTATCCCGGAATCTTAGTGTTACAATGCTATTTTCAACCGATTTTTGGTCAATTGTAATACAAAAATACGTTCCAATCACATCTTGATGATAGTATCTTTTCCCGATTGAACCGGAAGTTACTAGTGTTGCTGATATTTTTTGGCTAATTAATTCATTTCAAATTTTTTCTGCTAAAAAATTAAATTTTTTCAAAAGCGGCAAAACTGCAACCTTATAAGGACTTAGAATAAATGGTAGCTTTAAAAAATAGCGATTTTTTACACTGTCAAAACAAAAACATTCTTCTAAAACCGCCAACATTAAACGATCAAGGCCCATCGAAGGTTCGATAATGTGGGGTAAAAATTTTTTTCCTGTAGCTGAATCAACAAATTCAAGCTTCTCACCACTTTTCTCACTATGGTTTTTGAGGTCATAATCACCACGATTACTAATTCCGATCAATTCACCCCACCCAAAATTAAAATTGTATTCAAAGTCAGCTGTTGCCTTGGCATAATGAGCTAATTTTTCTTTTTTGTGATAGTTTAATCTGATTGAATTTTTCGCAAAACCAAGTTTTTTTAAAAAGTTTTTAATTTTTTCAATCTCATTTTGAAAAAAATTCTCTGATTGATCGGGTTTTAAGAATATTTCTAATTCTAGTTGTACAAATTCACGTGTACGAAAAATGAAATTTCCCGGGGAAATTTCATTTCGGAAAGATTTTCCTACTTGAGCAATTATCAAGGGCAAACTATTTTTTGTTGTCCGCAGAAGATTTTTAAAATTTATAAAAATACCCTGAGCTGTCTCCGGTCTTAAATATAAAAGTGTTTTTTCATCTTCGATTATGCCTTGATAGGTCGGAAAAAGTAAATTAAATTTTTTTGGGCTAGCTCATTCAACTTTTGCATTTTCCAAAAGTTGAATTTGAGATAAATACCCCTGAATTTCATCCTGAGATAATTTTTCAAATTCAACCTCAGGAAAAAATTCTTCAAAAAGATGATCAACACGATATCTTTTTTTATTAATTTTATTTTCAACTAATAAATCAACAAAATTATCAAGGTGTCCAGACGCCTGTCAAACTTTCGGGTTTAATAAAATTTTACTATCAATAAAAAATGCATTAGGATTTGAATTAACAAAAAAATCAGCTCAAAAATTCTCAATATTTTTTCTTAAAAGCACACCAAGATGACCATAATCATACGAATTTGCCAGACCACCATAAATTTGTGAACTTGGAAAAACAAACCCTAGCTCCCGTAGTTGGTTAATAAAAAAATTGTAATTTTCAATTTTGGCCATTATTCAATCCTTAACAATTATTAGTTTTTATTTAATAAAAGAGTCAAGATTAAGATTTTTTGTGGAAATTTCTGACATTTTTTTCGACATTGATTCAAATTCATTAATTAAACGGTTAAATTCAGCACTTGACCTTCCAGAACCACGCAAAATTCGACTTCGACGCGAGGGATTTTTTAAAATTTTTGGTTTTTTTCTTTCCTCAATTGTCATTGAAGAAATCAAAATTTTATAGACCTTCATCTTTTTCTCAACTTCATCTATTTGACTTTGATCAATTTTTCCTGATAAACCTGGTATCATTTTAATAATTTTTGAAAATTTTCCGATTTTCTGAATCTGGGCTAGACTATTTAAAAGATCATTTAAATCAAACTGGCCAGAAAACATTCGATGAGATAATTTTTTTACTGTTTTTTTGTCAATATTTTCCTCTGCTTGCTCTAAAAGTGACCTTACATCCCCCATTCCTAAAATTCGATCGGCCATCCTATTTGGATGAAAAAGTTCAAGAGCAGAAATTTTTTCACCTGTCCCGACGAGCAAAACCGGAATTTTAAGTAAATGCGTTATTGAAAGCGCGGCACCTGCGCGCGCATTTGAGTCTAATTTTGTAATAATTGCTCCTGTGAGGTTAATTTTCTGGTTGAAAATTTGAGCAACATTGATAATGTCTTGACCTGAAAGTGCATCAAGAATAAATAAAATTTGATCAGGTTTAATATTTTCTTTAATTTCTGAAAGCTCATTCATTAATTCTTCGTTGATTGAAAGCCGGCCAGCCGTATCGAAAATTACAAGATCAAAATCATTGTTTTTACTATAAATTAGGGCCTCTTTTGCAATTTGAACTGGTGATTTCTCAACATAAAACACCTCAATTAAAACCTGTTTTCCTAACTGTTTTAATTGATCGATTGCAGCTGGTCTATAAGTATCACAAGCAACTAGTAAAATTTTTTTTGCTAATTTTTTTTGCCTTGCAAAAACTGCTAATTTTGCAGCGGTTGTTGTTTTCCCCGAACCTTGAAGGCCAACTAACATTATTATAGTAAGAGTTTTGTTAAAATTAATTGATTTTGAATTAATTCCAAGAATTTCTAGTAAATTTTGATGTAAAATTTTTAGAAATTCTTGCTGTGGGTTTAATTTTGAAGTCAAACCCTGCTTTAAGACTTGGGCTTTAACTTTAGATATAAAATCTTTAACCACCAACAAATTAACATCAGCTTCAAGTAAGGCAAGCCGGATTTCACGTGTTATTTCGACTAAATCACTTTCATTAATTGTTATGGATTTTTGTAATTTTTTTAAGGATGACTGAATTCGATTAGTTAAAAATTCTAGCATTTGTTTATAAAAAATACAAAACTTTTCCTTTAAAAATAGGAAAAATTTTATACCCCTCTTCAGATTTTTAGTTTGATAATTTTTCTATTTTTTCTGAAATTCTTGAATTTGCTGATTAACCTCAGCGGAAAAATCAACATTCTGCTTTTGGATCCCCTCGCCTACCTCAAAACGAACTACTTTTTCTAATGTTGCTGAATTTTGAGCTAAATATTTTTCGACTGTAATAGCACTGTCAGTCGCTAAAGGCTGAAGTTCTAAAACAAATTCTGAAAGTTGCTTGTCTATCATTCCTTTTAAAATGCCGGCCTTAACATTTTCTGGTTTTTTCTCAAAATTTTTAACTTCAGCAAAAGCCTTTTTCTCAACTTCTAATTGAATTTCCTGCAATTTCTCGTTTGGAACCTCGATTTTTAAAATATATTGGGGATTTAATGCCGCTACATGCATGGAAATATTTTTTGCTATTTCTAAATTTCCGCCTTTTAAAATCGTAATTACTGCAATTTGACCATTTGAATGGGTATAAACTTCAACACTTTGTTCTAAAGAATATTTTGTTTTAAAAACGCGACGCAAGGTAATTTTTTCGCCTATTGTTGCTGTTGCTAAAATCAATAATTCTGAAATTGGCCTACCTGCCTCATCCTGAATAAGTAAGGCGTCTTCTAAATTTGTAAAATCATTTGCAAGGAGTAACTCACCAATCTTTTGTTGCAAATTTATAAAATTTTGATTTTTCGCAACAAAATCAGTTTCCGAATTTAGCTCAAAAACTAAAACGGAATTAGGATCTTTTTTTGCTAAAACCAACCCTTCAGCGGCAATTCGATCTGATTTTTTCAAAGCTTTTGATTTTCCGCTTTTATTAAGTCAATTAATTGCTAAATCAATATCATAATCGGAATTTTCTAATGCTTTTTTACAATCAACAAAGGGAGCATCACTAATTTCCCTTAATTTTTTGATTTTTGCCATTTTATCAATTTGTGACATCTTAACCTCTCGTATTTTTATTTTTATTTTTTAGGCTTGAATTTCTGTGTTTGGTTTTAAAACTTGACTCTCTTTTAAAGTATTTTTTTGGCGAGCAAATTTTTCAAATGAATTATTGCGGTAACGAGTTTGTTTTAATTCTTTTTCTGGATCCTCAGGAAGAATTATATTTTCGTCTGACTGATATGCAAAAAGTTTTTTACCTCCTTTTGCTGAAGCAATTGCATCAGCTAGAACTGTAAATATTAATGTAATTGATTTAGTCGAATCATCATTTGCTGGAATCCCAAAATCAACCAACGAAGGATCAACATTTGAATCTGTTATGCCAATAATTTTTATCCCTTTCTTACGAGCTTCTTTAACCGCGATTGCATCCTTTAAGGGGTCGGCAACTAACATAATTAGAGAAAATAGGGGAACATCCTTAAGCCCTTTAATTCCGTTAAGGTTTTTTTGTAACTTGGCTAATTGTTTTTGTTTTGCAAGTTTTTCCTTTTTTGTATAACCTTGAAAATTTTCTGCTGCTTGCTTTTCAAGATTTTCCATTGTTTTAAGCCTAGATAAAATTGTTCGATTATTTGTTAAAGTTCCACCTAATCATCTGCCTGAAACATAAATAGAATTTGTTCGGACAGCTTGTTCTTCTATGACTTTTTTTGCCTGTTTTTTTGTTCCAACAAAAATAAATTTTGCTCCTTTTTGAGCAAACTTTTCAACTAATTTATAGGCAATTTCCAACATTTTTTGTGT
The DNA here is from genome assembly GCF_000008205.1 of Mesomycoplasma hyopneumoniae J. Taxonomy (NCBI): domain Bacteria; kingdom Bacillati; phylum Mycoplasmatota; order Mycoplasmoidales; family Metamycoplasmataceae; genus Mesomycoplasma; species Mesomycoplasma hyopneumoniae. The sequence continues at coordinate 59,941 of NC_007295.1, read as the reverse complement.
TTTTAAAACGTCAATAATGTGGGTTTCATTTCTCTTTTTTTTTAACAAAAATTGCGCCATCTTTGGGTGTCATTGTGATGCTTTGTGACCAAAATAAACCCCAGCTTCGAGTAATTTTTGTTTTGAAATAATAGGAGTTTCAGTAGGATTTTCCGCTGGAATCTCGCTAATATTTAATATTTCGGATTGCTTTGGATCAACATTTTGGACTTGTTGTGTTACTAGTTTTTCCATATTTTTCCTTTAGTTTGTTATTTCTACTTAAAATTTCGAACAGTTAGAACTTAAAAAAGCACACCCAACTGAATCCATTTTAATGATATTTTTATTTATTCTGAGCTTAAGAATTAAATTATATCATAAAATTAAAAATTAAAAATTAAAAACAATTTAATCTTTTTCTGATACAATTACTACCTGTAATTCTGCTTTAAATTTACAAATTAAACTAAAAAATTAAATCATCTGATCAATATAACCTATAAAATCGATTATCCCTGGATATGTTAGCGGGATTTCAAAACCTTCTTTTTGTAAAAATGCAACAGGAATAGATTTTCAGGATAAATTAATTTTGTCAATACTTACAATATAAAATTTTTCTAGTTGTTTGAAAAAAATTATAAAAAAAGCACAACCAAAATGTTCTCGAATTTTTTGAAGATAACTTAGTTGATGTTCAGGTATTTGCTTTAAATTTAGAACATTTTCGTTTGTACTTTTTGCCTCAAAAGCAACAAAAATTCCTTTATAAATTCCATAATAATCAACTGTTGATTTCTTAAAAATAAAAGCATCATTGACTGCTAAATCTTTACTAACCGCCTTAAAACTAATATCTAAATTTTTTTTATGGAAAATACCAATACCGTTTTCACAGTAAAATTCAATTGTGTTGTTAATAATTTTTTCGAGAAACATTCCGCGGTTTTTGTGGTTCATATATAACATATTAAGTTTTTTTTCACTTTTTGGCAGAAAAAAGGAAAAAATTGGGAAAAACAAGCTGTTTTTCCTTTTTTTATGAAATTTTCCATAAAAAAATTAATATTAGGTAGATGATAATTGATCCTCGCTAAAAATCAAAACCTCATATTTGTTAGCATAAACAATTCCGCTTTTAATTGGAATTTCAATTTTTTCATTATCATTTAAAATATGCAAATTTGAGGAGGAAATCACACCAACAAAAGGTGTAATTCCATACTGGGCAATTCGGTAACCTAGTTTTGTTTTCACTGCCACTGAATAAGGACTTGATTCTAAAAAAACTCCTTTTGGAGTAAGGATTTTAAGACTAATTTTTTTCACTTCAACCCATTTTTTTTGCTTTTTCAAGTGCTTGATCAATTGTCCCTACATATAAAAATGCTTCTTCAGGGATATTATCATATTTTCCTGATAAAAGTTCATCAAAATTATTAACCGTATCTTGAATTTTTATAAATTGCCCTTGAATTCCGGAAAATTTCTGCGCTACGAAGAATGGTTGTGATAAAAAATTTCGAATTCTTCGCGCACGGGCAACGACTTGTTTATCAGATTCACTTAGTTCATCGACGCCTAAAATCGCAATAATATCTTGTAATTCCTTAAATCTTTGCAAAATCTGAACAACTTTTTTGGCAACTAGATAATGTTTTTTACCGACAATATTTGGTTCAAGTGCCCGCGATGATGAAGCCAGTGGGTCTACTGCTGGATAAATCCCTAAAGCAGCAATGCCTCGATCTAGAACTGTTTTTGCATCAAGATGAGAAAAAGTTGTTGCTGGTGCGGGATCAGTGATATCATCAGCTGGGACATAAACCGCTTGAACCGAGGTTATTGAACCGCGAATTGTTGATGTAATTCGCTCTTGTAACTGACCCATTTCAGTGGATAATGTTGGTTGGTATCCTACTGTTGAAGGAATTCTTCCTAATAAAGTTGAAACTTCTGAGCCTGCTTGAGTAAACCGAAAGATATTATCAATAAAAAGTAGAACATCCTGATTTTCATAGTCACGAAAATACTCTGCCATCGTTAGTGCTGAGAGCGCAACTCGCATTCTTGCTCCAGGAGGTTCATTCATTTGTCCAAAAACAAGCGCCGTTTTATCTAGAACACCGGCCTTTTTCATTTCAAAATAAAGATCATTTCCTTCGCGCGATCTTTCGCCGACTCCAGCAAAAACCGAAAGACCTCCATGTTTTGAAGCGATATTATTAATTAATTCTTGAACTAAAACAGTTTTGCCAACACCTGCTCCGCCAAAAAGTCCGATTTTCCCGCCTTTTATAAATGGTATTAAAAGATCAATTACTTTTATGCCAGTAACTAAAATTTCGCTAGTTGCTTTTTGCTCTAAATATGTCGGCGCTTTTGCATGAATAGGATTTTTTATAAATGAATCAAGTGGTTTTCCGCCATCGATTGGTTGACCTAAAACATTAAACATTCGAGAAAGTACTTGTTTTCCAACAGGAACTGAAATTTGTGAACCAGTATCATAAACCTCAAGTCCTTTTGATAAATTATAAGTCATTGACATTGCGATTGCCCTAACAATTCCTTCACCTAAATGCTGTGCGACCTCAAAAATTATACTCTCATCGTTAATTTTAACCTCAAGAGCTGAAAGAATCGCCGGCATATGTTCGTTTGGGAACTGAACATCAATGACAGGGCCAAAAATTTGTACAATATGACCAACATTTTTTTGTTTTTCCATAAATTTACCTACTTTTTCTACATTTTACCACTAATAATCTCAATAATTTCTTGTGTAATCATTGCTTGACGACTTGAATTTATTTCTGTTTCTAACTTATGCAAAATTTCACTGGCATTTTCAGTTGCACTTTCCATTGATGTTCGTCTAGTTGAAGTCTCAACTAATTTTGATTCGATAAAAAGTTTTTCAAGGATGGATTTTATATAAAAGGGCATTAATTTTTTAAAAACCTCAGTAGCATTTGGTTCAAACTCAATCCCGTAACCACCGTATTTTATAGTATTTTTTTTGAAATCAAATAAATTTTGCATCTCTGGGCTTGAATGTATAATACTGATAAATTTGTTATAACAAATAAAAATTTTTTTATATTTTCTCTCAAAAATCGATTGATTTACAAAGTTTGAGATTTCTAAAATTGGTTCACTAAAATTAGTTTCTTCAATATTTAGAAAAAATTTAATAATTAAATTAGAGTAATTTATTGACAAAAAATTATAAATTTTTTCACCAAAGACGATAATTTCATCATTTTTCTGAAGTTGTGGGACAACATTTTTTAAGATTAAATTATTAAGGGCACCACAAAAACCTAAATTTGATCCAAAAATAATATAAAGATTTTTTTTGGAATCAGCATTAGTTAATTCCTCAACCTTCTTAGATAAATTTGCAAGAATATTTTGAAAAATATAATCTAAATTTTCAAAATATTCTTGAACAATTTTAAACTTGTTTTTTATTTTTGGAATTTTTGCATTCGCAATCATTTCCATTACATTTGTCATTTTTTCAATGTTTTGAATCTGGACAAATCGGGCTCTAAGTCGGTTTAATTTGGGCATTTTTTACTCATTTTTACAGAAAAATTAACTAAAATACATTCCCTAAATTGAATTTTTCAATAAAATCGGTGATATCTTTAAGAATTCCAGCAAGATTATTGGGTTCTAGAACACGATTATAATCCATTTTTTCAATTTTGTCTCTAAATTTGGGCTCAGAATCACAATATTTTAAAAACGCTGACTTAAATAATGGTATTGATTTTTGTTCTAAACTATCGATTAGATTTTCGCGAATCAAAATTAGCAACATAATTTGCTGCCTTTCAGTTAGTGGATATTGGTTTTCTTGTTTTAAAATTTCATAAATTTTATTCCCACGATCTAAAATTAACTGTGAACTAGGCCCTAAATCAGAACCAAACTGGGCAAAAGCTTTAAGTTCATTATACTGGGCTAAGTTTAATTTTAGGGATGAAGATGCTCATTTCATCAAATTAGTTTGGGCAGCAGAACCAACCCGTGAGACTGAAAGGCCAATATCAATTGCTGGTTTTTGGCCAGAATTAAACAAACTATCTCGTAAAAAAATTTGCCCATCGGTAATAGAAATTACATTTGTTGGGATATATGCAGAAATATCCCCGGCCTGGGTTTCAATTATGGGCAAAGCTGTAATCGAACCACCACCTTTGTCATTAGAAAGTTGCGCAGACCTTTCAAGGAGGTAAGAATGCTGATAAAAAATATCCCCAGGAAATGCTTCTCTTCCGGGCGGCCTTCTCAAAAGTAGTGACAAAGTTCGATAGGCAATTGCATGCTTTGATAAATCATCATAAATTATTAGCACATCTTTTTTCTTATTCATTCAGTATTCGGCGATCGCTGCCCCAGAATATGGCGCAAGGTATTGGAGAGGTGAGAGTTCGCTTGCTCCAGCCAAAATTACTGTTGTATATTCAAGGGCACCTTTTTTTTCTAAAAGCGAAACAATTTGTGCGACACTTGAGTTTTTTTGTCCAATTGCTACATAAACACAATAAACATCTTTTCCTTTTTGGTTTAAAATTGCATCAATTGCGATTGTTGTTTTTCCAGTTTGGCGATCACCAATTATTAATTCACGCTGACCTTTTCCGATTGGAACTAGTGAATCAATTGCTAAAATTCCTGTTTTTAGCCCGCGATCCACACTTTTTCTGTCCATAATTGACGGCGCATTTGTAAAAATCGCACTTTTCAGACTATTATCAAGTTCTGCTTTTCCATCAATTGGAATTCCTAGAGCATTTACAACTCGTCCTAAAAGTTGATCACCAACTGTAATTGAAATTACCGATTTTGTTCTTCTAACTATCGACCCTTGAAAAACTGAATTTTCACTAGCCATAATAACAACGCCAATTAAATCTTGTTCTAAATTTAGCGCGATTCCTAAAACATTATTTTCAAATTCAACAAGTTCACCAAATTTTACTTTTTCAATTCCCGATACAAGCGCAACACCATCACCAACAATAATGACCTTTCCAATGTCGTGATTTTGAATTTTCCCTTCAAAATTTTCTATTTCATTTTTGATTATTGCGGCTATATTTATATCTTTATTCATAATAAAAAACCTTTAAATTTATAGATCATTTTTGGTGATTAGGTGTTTTTTTAGATTTTGTTTTAGCAGTTTAAGTTCGGAAAAAAGTGAATTTTCAAAAATTTGATTATCAACAATTATTCTAATCCCAGAAATTAATTTTGAATTAATTTTATGTCTTAGATGAACTTTTTTTCCTAGTTTTTTTGAAAGAATAGACTCGAAACTTGAAGTCATTACTGAAGAAATCGGAAATGCAGTTTCAATTTCACCCCAAGTTTGACTTAAATGAGAATTTGCCAGCTTAATATATTTTAGCAAAATTTGCTTATAATATAAAAAAAGGTTATTTTTAGCAATAACTTTAAGAAAATTAACTAAAATTTTTTCAATTTTTGCTGAAAAAATTTTATCTATTATGTTAAATTTTTCCTGTTTTCCAATAAAATGAGACTTAAACAACAAGATTAAAACCTGATTATTCTGAATTATACTAAGAATAAAAAAACAATCATTTATATATTTTTCAACATTATTTTCAGAAATGGAAATATCCAAAAGACTCTCAGCATAACCATAATAATTTTTTTTATACAAATACATTATTTACCAAAATTATCCTTTTTTTTGGAGGAATTTTCGCGTTTTTTTAGCTCCTTTTCCAAGTCAGCAATCAGACTTTGCTGGAGAATTTTATTATTTTTATCTTGTTTTTCAAGGTATTTTTGACAGATTTCAACTGCAACATTTATAACATTCATATAATATTTAGACTTAATTTCATTCTCGTATTCAAGTAGAACTTTTTGGCCTTCATTAATTAGTTGACGCGCATTATCGATTGCAGTTTTCTTGGCATCTTCAAGAAATTCATTAGCTTCAATTTGTGATTTTTCTTTAAGCTCAATGCAAAACTCTTTAGTTTCTAGCAGTTTTTGTTGACTTTTTTTTTCAAGTTTTTCAGCTTCTACATTTGATTTAATTGTTAGATCTATATGGTTTTGTAAAAAATCCTTACGTTTTTTTATGTATTTCTTTAACGGACGATAGACAAAATAAGTAATAAATAAAAACAAAATCAAAAAACTAACTATTGTAGCACCCAAAACATAAACATTAGGGATAATCCCTTTAAATAAGTCACCCAATGATTGATTCAGATTTACCATTTTAACTTTTTTTAAACCTATCAAAGAATAAAAATTTTAATTTTTGCTTAAAATTATCCAACAAAAATTAAAATTAGTGCAACAAGAAGCGCATAAATTGAAGATGTCTCTGAAATCGCTGTCCCTATAACCAACACACGAAATACTTGTTTTTGTGCTTCGGGATTACGGGCAATTGCATCACAGGCTTTCCCGGCCGCATATCCTTGGCCAGCACCAACCCCAATTACTCCAATCATCGCCAGTCCTGCGCCTAAATATGCAAATGCTTTTAAATTTGATGAATCTGCCGCAGTTCTTTGACTTACTTCCTGAAAATTTTGAATAAGTTGTTGCGAAAAATTAACAATAGAATTCATTTTTTTCCTTTTTTAAGTTATTTAAGTCTAAATTTTCTGTAAATTTAGTTGTTTTTTATTAATTTTTAATCTTGCTTCATCCTGATTTACCTCCATACCTCAATATGAAGTTGTTAAAATTACAAAAATAAAAGATTGAATTAACGAGCCAACAATGTCAAAATAAATAAGAAAAGGTGGAAAAATCAAGACAATCGGCAAATTAAAATTACCAAAAGTCCCTAATGGTATTTTTTGATAAATTCACTGGACGCCTGAATAAATTATTAATAATAAAACTGATCCAGAAATTAAATTTCCATACATACGAAACGATAATGAAATTAACGGCGCTGGAATCCCTATTATTTTTAAAGGATTTTTTGCAAATTCAGACAAATATTTTCACCTTGAATAAATAGCGCCAACTACAAAAATTCCAAACCAACTAATAAAGGCCAAACTTAAAGTAACCGAAATTGATGTTGAAATTGGCTCTAAGCCAACAAGTGATAATAAATTTCCTAGTAAAAAAAAGGTAAAAAGTGAAAAAATGTATGGTTTTACTTTGTTAATATAACCTTCTCCAGCAGTTTCAACTAAATCATCAATAAAAATTAGGTAAGATTCAGCAAACAAAACAACAGCTGATGGGGATTCATCAATTTTTGCTTTTTTTATATGAAAAAAAATAATAATTGATAAAATTATTACAAGAAATACTAGAATAAAAAGGGTAAATAATTGCGGTTGATTTCAGTCGCGAAAAAAATCCATTATTTCTCCTTTTTTTGTTTTTGACTAACTTTTATATTTATAGAATTTATTATTATAGCACAAACCGGGAAAATTGTATAGCCAAAAATAAAAGAAAAAATATTAACAGGATAAGAAAAAATTCCAAAAATGCTATTAGCATTGGTTTTTTGGAATTTTTTATTAATAAAATAAATGGAAATCAATATTAATCCCTGAAATAAAATTAATCCCAAATAAGCAAAAAATCCTTTAAAAAACGTAGTTTTTTCAGTTTTAATTTTTATTACAATTCTTTTTAAAAAAAAGTGTTTTGAAAAAAAAGATGCTAAAACGCTAATGCCAGAAAAAAGCCATCCAAATATTAATGTGTAATTCCAAGCTGCAACAAAAGCTAAAACTACTGATATTAGAAAAAATATTTTTAAATAAAAATATAAAAGTTTTTTCATTTTTTTAATTTTTAAGGTATTTTAGGACAAATAATTTCTTCAGCCCGATTTTTTTATTAACTTTTGCAACAATATTTTTTACTTTTGGATTAGTATTTAACATACTTTTATCATAATCTGAAATTTTTGATAGGGTGATACCAAAGCCGTGAATTAAAGAAAAATTTTCAATTTTTTCAACAAGTGCTAACAAATTCTGATAAAGAAAATCATAATCATTTGAGGGGAAACTTATATCAGAAAAAAAATGATCTTTTTCTTTATTTTTTAATTTAAAAAAAAATTCAACACGATTTGCTGCTTTGTTGAATTTTTTTAGTTTTTCTACTAATTCTAGTAAAAATTCGGAAACACCGTCTAAAATTTGCTTTTTAGTTAATAAAATATCTCCTGATAAAGTGCGAAAATGCGAAACACTCTTGAATTTTTCAAGTTTATCACAAACATTATCATCACCTATTTTAGTTAATGCATGAAAAAAATAATAACGATTAACTCCTAAAATTTCAATTATTTTCTCATTATTAACACCTTTTTGGATAAAATCTTGAATAGTGATAATTCCGAATTTTTTTAATTTTTCAGTATTTTGAATGCCAATTCCAAAAAGATTGCCTATTTTTTGAGGATAAATAAAAGCTTTAACATCTTTTTTTGTTGAAACCTGCATAATGCCTGCTTCTGAATTTTTGGCTAAATTTGTTGCCATTTTTGCTAATAATTTATTATAGGATAGTCCGATTGAGATTGGTAATCTAAAATTTTTTACTAGTTTATTTTTAATAAAATAGAGCATATCTGTAATTGACTTAAATTTTCGGGAATATTCTGTTAGATCAATAAAACATTCATCAATTGAATAAACCTCAATTTTTTTTGAAAAATTTTTACTTATAAAATTAAAAAATTGATCAGATAAGAATTTATAATAATTTATATTTGGATGAATTACTAATAAATTAGGTATCTTTTTTTTAATTTCATTAATTTTATCTGATATTTTGAAACCTTTTGACTTAACCTCTTTAGAGACAGAAACAGCCATTGCAAAATCCTCGCTTCGGGAAATTACAATTGGCTGTCCTTTTAATTTTGGGTTTAACTTTAGTTCTGATGAAACAAAAAAGTTATCAATATCAATATGAGCAATTATTTTTAACATAAAATCAAAAATAATTATACTTAATTTTTCGAAAATAACTAATATTAAATATCCTGATATAAACTAATTTTATAGTTACGATTTAACATATGTTTTTTATATTTTCATAAAATTTCAATATATATTGTTTCTTTTTTCTCATCAATTTGGTATCGAAAATTGACCGTTCCGAAAGCAACTTTAATTTTTGAAACAATCTCCTTAATTACATTCTCCACTAATCACTCATCAATATAAACTTCCCCGTTTTTAACCTTAATTGTATCATAAAAATCGTTGGCATAAATATTTGGAAAAACATCACTATCTTTATAATCAGTATCAGATTTTACATCAAAATCAAGCTGTTTTTTTAAAGATGGAATTGATTTTTGCAACTTGTGATTATATAAATACCAACCTCCAAAACCAGCTCCAGCAATTATCCCAACCGAGATAAGAGCTGCCCCTACTTTAATTGCGCCCTTAATTTTATTCCTCTAATTCTTTCTCATCATCGTCTTCTTTAAAGTTAGTAAAAGAAAGATCTTTTAATTGTTGAATTGTTAAAAAATTAGTGGCAACATATTTAAAATCTTGATTTGAGATTCTAATTCGATCTGTTTTAATAAAAGGGGTAGGGTAATTTGTAATTTTTAGCTTGTAAATTCCATTCTTTTTTTGATAATCAATTAATTTTTTCGGTATTTCTTGTGAAAAAGCGACGTTTATTTTCCGATAGTCATTATTGATGCTCATCTCTACTTTAGGATTTAGCGTCCCTGAAAAATTATAGGGAATTACAAAACCTTGCTGAGAAATTTGCGAATTCCCTAAAAAAACTGCTCTTTCTGTTGGATCATAATAACTATTTGATGTTATAAAAATATCACCAACAATGTATTTTCCTTGAATTATTTCCGGTCCCTTATTTTTATCGTAAATATCTTGGCGAAATTTAAAAGATAAATCCAATTGATTTTTTGATCCGGTTACTGCTTTAACTGGCAGATTTGTTAGTTTTAGATTGCTAATATTAATATTTTTTTCAATATTGCCAGCTTCAAAAACTTCAGGATCAAGACCAACTTTAAAAATATTTATATTGTGTTTTTTTTGACTAAATTTATCAGGAAAAAAATAGATTGTATTTTCATCAATTTTTTCATAAGTTTTTGAAAATTCAATTGAGGCATCAGCGCCTAAATTTGCCATTTTAATTGATTTTAAAAGCTTAAAACCAATCCCTGCTTTTTTAATCGAATATTCTTTATTTACATCTGAAAAATTTCGCACCTTCAAAACATTATCTAATAGTATTTTTTGCTCGTTTTCTTTTGTTAAGTAAACTAAAATATTATCTAATTTCGGAAATTTAGACTCATTGGCCTTTTCTTTTGTTTGCCCAAAGTCTCCGAATGTAAAAACTGCTTGATTGAATTTTTCTGGTAATAATTCAAGTAATTTTGGAGCTGTTGGACTAGAATTATTAACCTGAACATAAACATTAACTTTTCCGGCTACTTTTGAAAAAACAGTAACAATCACGCTAAATTGATCCGAAGATAAATCACGCTCAATTTTCACAAACTGTCTAATTCCGTTTGGTGAAGAACTTGATGCATAACTAAATGAAATCTGCCCATAACTCCTTGCTATTTGGATTTCCGGATTTTCATAAGGAGCTAATTCGAAATTCATATATTAAAGGTTTAAAATTATGATAAATTGGTCAATTGCATTGTGCATATTTTTGTAATAAGTGGATTTTGATCAATATTTTTTTATTCAGCTATAATCGTTGTCAATAAATTCTTTGATCAAAAGTTTTGTATATTTAGGTTCCAATAGCGAGAGCGCACGTTCTATCGCTGAAACTTCCTCTTCTTTGTTTTCTTTTGGTTTTTCAACTATTCCTAAAGTTTGGTAAACTTTCTCTCTTTGAGAAGTTAATTTAGTTGATTTATGATATAAAAATAACAATGCAACTAATGTTTTTTTAGCAACAAAAGACCACTCGGCTTTGTCTTTCGGGTTTTCCGCAATTAACTTCTTTATTTTGGCAACTACGCTCATTGCGTTTCCTCACTTTCATATGGTTTGTATTTTTTTTGAATAATATTGGTGATTTGGAGCGATTTTCGCTCTAATAAAATAATTTTAATTCCAGTGAAATTCAAATTCATAGATTCTAACTAAATCCCCTGGTTTAATTCCTTTTTTGATCAATTCATCCCAAAGTCCAATTTTTTTAACTTTTGCATTAAAACGTAAAATGTTCTCTTGAGAATTTAGCGGGATTTTTTGAATAATTTTTTGAATAAGTTCTCCTGTAATTTCAAAAAAACCGTTATTTCTGCTCTTAATTAAAAAGGGAGCTTTTAAGTTAAATTCAATTTTTGAGGTGTTTATCTCTTGAATTTCTAATTTTTTTTGTTTTTCTCCTAACAAACCAAACATTTTCTCTTTAATTATATTAATTTCGTTTTGTTTTGCAGAAATTAAACTACTTTTAATTATTTTGATTTTTGGAAATTTTCTTTTAAAATTTGCTAAATTAAACTGAAAATTAGGTAGATCACACTTATTTGCAATAACTATTTGGTTTAAATCCAATAACTTTTTATTGAATTTTTCTAATTCTGATTTTATCTCGATAAAATCCTTAATTGGATTTTTGTTATCTGAACCAAAATCAATTACGTGAACAATTGCTCGACACCTTTCAATGTGCTTTAAAAAAATAATTCCCATTCCCTTCCCCGAACTAGCACCCTGGATTAATCCGGGAAGATCAGCTGTTACAAATGAATTTTCATAAATTTTCACAACACCTAATTGTGGGGCTAAAGTTGTAAATTCATAATTTGCAATTTTTGGTTTTGAGTTAGAAATTAGTGATAAAAGTGTCGATTTACCTGCATTAGGCTTACCTACCAAACCGATATCAGCCATAACTTTTAGTTGTAAATCAAGATAAAAATTTTGACCTAATTCCCCATTTTCAGAAATTCGAGGTGCCTTATTTTTTGAATTTCTGAAATGAAAATTTCCAAGACCTCCTCGACCTCCTTTGGCTATTAAGTATTTTTTTTCTAAAATTATATCACAAATTAAAGACTTTTTTAGAAAAACTTGTGTACCTAAAGGAACTTTTATAAAAATATCTTTTCCATTAGCGCCAGTCTGTCTTTTTGGCCTACCATTTTCGCCATTATAACCGAAAATCTTCTTGGTTTGATAAAAAGGTAATAAAGTATTCATACCTGAATCACCAACAAAATAAATTGAACCACCTCATCCACCATCGCCACCGTCCGGTCCACCTTTGTCGACATGAGCTTCCCGGCGAAACGATATTATCCCATCGCCACCTTTTCCAGCCACGACTTCGATTGAAACATAGTCGACAAATCGCATTTTATTCCTTTCGAGATGCAAAAACCAAATATAAATCTTCTAGTTTTTTCGCATAAGGTGTATCATCAAAATGTTTTGTTTCTTGCGCATTCACTCACAATATTATAAGGTATAATACTAAAATTTTTTGTAATAGAAGATTTTCATAATTAATTATACCATAAAAATTTAAAAAAATGCGTTCTTTTTCACTATTTAGTTTGGCTGATTCAATAAAATAAGCCAAATCAAAATGAATATCACCTTTTGATGCATACTCCCAGTCTAAAAAGTAGATTTTCTGATCTTTTTCAATCATATTCATCAACCACAAATCATTATGAAGTGGCTTGGATTTATCCATTTTTTGAAGAATTTTCTTAATAAAGTCATAATATTTTACAATAACTGTATTATTTATACCTTTTTCAGATAAAACTTTCAAATAATGCTCAACCCGAAAGGAATGATTTGAGGGAGGAAAATCAAGGTTGGAATTATGAATTTCTCTTAATTGAGAAGCAATTTTTTCTAGTGTTTCAATTTTTGGTTCAACTTTTTCGCCATCAATCCACTCCCAAATAATTTTTTCATTAGAATTTAAAATTAATTTTGGAACAAAATTAAAATTTGATAAAATATTATAATCTATTTTATGATTCATTCCATTATGGATTTTTTTTTGTATAAATTTGTTACCCTCGCGGAATGATTCATTAGTAAATCCAATCAAAATTTTTTTCATACTGGAAATTTTATTATATTTTTCAAATTTTAAAATAAAAATTATTACTAGGGCTGAAATTTTTACTTTTATTTTCCGCCCTAGCATAATATTTTATGAAAAAATACAAAATTTTTTCAAAAAAAGGAAAAATGGCCACTTTTTCCTAAATTTTTCCTTTTTTTATTAAAATGTTTAAAAAATATTAAATTAGAATAAGCAACAAACCAAAACCGAAAAATTAAAAAAAGGAAACAATTATGACTGAAATTAACGAAAAATCATTATTAAAACAAGCGCTTGCAGAAATTAAAAAGAAATTTGGTAACGAATCAATTATGGTTTTAGGTGAAAAGCCGCCAATTGATACAGAAGTTTTTTCATCTGGGAGTATGGCTATCGATATGGCTCTTGGAATTGGTGGTTTTCCGAAAGGAAGAATTGTTGAGATTTATGGTCCTGAATCATCAGGGAAAACCACAATTAGTCTCCATGCCATTGCTGAAGTCCAAAAACAGGGAGGAATTGCCGCCTTTATTGATGCAGAACATTCAATTGATCCACAGTATGCAAAAAATTTAGGAATTGATATCGATAATTTAATACTTTCACAGCCAGACTCTGGCGAACAAGCTTTAGACATTGTCGATACATTAACAAAAACAAAAGCAATTGATCTAATTGTAGTTGACTCTGTTGCTGCATTAGTGCCAATGGCTGAACTTCAAGGAGAAATGAAAGATCAAGTAATAGGAGCACAAGCTCGACTGATGTCAAAAGCGCTCCGAAAAATCACAGCATCTCTAAATAAAAACGGGACAACTGTAATTTTTATTAACCAAATTAGGGAAAAAGTTGGAGTAATTTTTGGTAATCCTGAAACTACTCCTGGTGGAAGAGGACTCAAATTTTATGCTTCAATCAGGTTAGATGTTAGAAAAATTCAACAAATAACAAGTGGAAACGACATCACCGGGCATAGTGTAAAAATCAAAGTAGTAAAAAATAAGCTTGCAATTCCTTTTAAAACTGCTTTAGTTGAAATTGTTTTTGCCAAAGGTATTTCAAAATCAGCAGAAATTGCCCAATTAGGCGAGGAACTTGGAATTCTTGTACGAAAAGGTTCGTGATTTGCATATAAGGGAGAGAATATCGCCCAAGGTAAAGTGAATTTAAAATTACTACTTGAAAATAATACCAAACTATTTAATGAAATAAAGGATCAAATTATTGAAAAACTAAAGGAAAATCAACAACAATCTCAAACATTATAGTAAAATTATTATTATAATGCATAAATTTATAAAATGATTTTTTTACTATTGTTTCTTAGTAATATTTTTAGTTGCTTTTAGTGCCACAATTTATTTAATTCATTATTTTTTAGCAAAGAATATGAATTGAATTTCAATTTTGACTATTTTTATAGTTTATGCTTCTACCTCTTTTTTTAATTTATTTATATTATTACAAAAAAGAAGGTATGAAACGAAAATTTCTTGATTAATTGCTTGTTCAATTTTGCCAATAATAGGCCCAATTTCATATATTTTTTTAGGCAGAAAATACTTAAAAAGTCAAAATATTAAAAAATATTTTGCACAATACAGAAATTTTACTAACCTAAAAGAAAAAGTTCAAACCTGGAAAAATCAAGAATCTAAAGATACTTTACTAAGTTTTTCTAGTGAATATTTTTCATCCCCAATTAAAGAATTTAATGGAAATTTGCTAGTTGATGGTCATAGTTTTTTTGAAAAACTTTTTGCTGACATTAAAAATGCAAAAAAATTTATTTTTATTGATGTTTATATAATAAAAAATGATTTTATTTGAAAAAAATTAAAAAAAATACTGGTTGATAAGCGGAAATGCGGGGTGATAATTAAAATTTTAGTCGATTCTTTTGGCACCTATCTTATAAAAAGGCGCCATTGAATCGAATTAAAGAAGCAAAAAATTGAGGTTTTGCACTTTAACACCTTTAAAATTCCATTTGTTTCCGGACAAAGTTTTTACCGAAATCACCGAAAAGTTTATATTATTGACGGAAAAATTGCTTATACAGGCGGAAATAATATATCCGAAGAATATTCAAGTTTTGATAAAAATTATGGATATTGAATGGATTTAAACCTTAGACTTGAAGGTGAAATTGTTCAAACTTACTGTAAAAATTTTCTGTTCCATTGAACAAAATGAGGCAAAAAAAAGATATCAAAAGAAAAAATCAATGGATTTTGCAGTATTGAAAATTCTAATCTAAAGCAAGACAAAAACGATAATCTTGGTGTAGTTATTCAAAATGGACCCAACCTCGAGCACTCATTAATTGAGGGTTTTATTTTAAAAAAAATTTATTCAGCAAAAAAAAATATAAAAATTTTTACCCCTTATCTTGTTCCCTCGCAAAAAATTATTGATGCTTTAAAGGATATTTTGCTTGCTAAAATTGAGGTTAATTTTTTCTTACCGGGGAGAAATGATTCAAAAATTATTAAAACTTTCAATGATTTTTTTGCTAAAAAATTATTGAAATATGGAGCAAAAATACACTATTTTAAAGAACTTTTCTTCCATGGAAAGTCAATAATCATTGATGATAAATATGGAATGATAGGAACCTCGAATTTAGATTATCGATCGCTTCTTTTTCAATATGAAACTAATTTATTTTTTAAAGGAAAAATTTTAGGTGACTTTTTAAATTATATTCAGGTACTAAAAAATCAAAATATTATTATTGAAATTAATAAGGTATCAAAAGTTTTTTTTATCCTTCGTTTTTTTATATTTTTTTTAAAAACTGTTATATAAAACTGTCTAATTTATAGTATAATTATTAATATTATTATTGGTGTTTTTGAATTATGTGAAGAACAATCATCGTTACGTTTATTGCCATTTTTGGTGTTTTAATTATTTTAATCTCACTGCTTATGTCGCCACATTCAAACTCTTTTTCGGGAGCGCTTATTGGTTCTAGCGACCTAGATTTATTCCAGATTTCAAAAGAACGCGGATTTAAAAAATTCACAAAATGAGCAATGTTTGTTGTGGGTTTTATCTTTCTCGGGCTCGCTTTAGTTGTTAGGTTATTATAAATATTATGGAAATTATATCGGAAGAGCGCTTAAAAAATTTTCTGCGTCAAGAAAAAACTTTTATTGAAATTGTTCGAAAATTTAACATTCCTTTCAATTTAAATCACCAGCTAACTAATCAAATTAGTAATCTAATTGAAAATTTTGTTGTTTTTAAAACCCCTGAAGGAAAATATTATGCTCCTAAATTTCTCAAAACCACATCTGGAATTTTCAGAGCAACCAATTCTGCTTTTGGTTTTGTTGAAGACAAAGAAAATCCAATCCAGAAAAATAACGTTTTTATCCCCGGGCGTTTTACAGCGAGCGCCCTTGAAGGTGATGAAGTTAAAATTAATATTTATGCTGATCGTTTCAAAAGTGATCAGGTATTTGGTATAGTAACCAAAATTATTCAAAGAAATAACAAGTTTTTAATCGGAAAAGCTTTTAAAAATGGGAAATATTGAGATTTTGAACCTGTAAATTTTAAAGGTGATTTTTTGTTCCGTTGAAACACAACTGATGATTTAATTAATGATAATTATTATAAGGTAAAAATTATTGACTATCAAAAAAATACTTTAAAAATAAGCATAATTCAGAAAATTGGTCATAAAAGCGAGCCATTTTTGTATGTAAAAATTCCAATAATTGAATCTGAAGTTTCTAATAAATTTAGTGCTGATGTTCTTGAAGAGGCTGAAAAAATTGAAAAGGAAATTACTAATATTGAAAAAAACAGGACCGACCTGCGCGATGAATTAGTTATTACAATCGATGGCGAAGATACAAAAGATTTCGATGATGCAATTTCTGTTAAAAAAACAAATGAAGGAAATTTTCTTTTGAAAGTCCATATTGCCGATGTTGCCCATTATGTCAAGCAGGATAGTCCAATTGATGTTGAAGCCCAACGCCGAGGAACATCAATTTATCTACCTCACACCGTCATTCCAATGTTGCCCGAAGAATTATCAAATGGAATTTGCTCTTTAAAGCCGAATGTTGACCGATTTACAATAACAATGGAAAGTTTAATTAATAAAAGGGGTGAAAATTTATCAATTAAAATTTATCCATCAGTAATTAACTCAAAATGGCGACTGACTTACAAAGATGTCAATAATTTTTTTAATGGAAAATCTAGTTTTAACGATACTAATTTAGAAAAAATGTTGAAAACAGCACAAGAATTAAACACCATTTTATCACTGTTTAAAAAAAATCAAGGTTATATCGATTTGGCCATAGATGAGATAAAAATTATTTTGGATGAACAAGGTTTTACAGAATCTTTAAAATTAAAAAGTAGGGGAACCTCAGAAGAATTAATTGAAAATTTTATGATTAGAGCTAATGAAAATGTCTCTGAATTCTTAACAAAAAGGAAAATTCCAATTTTATACAGGGTTCATAACAAGCCTGATCCTGAAAAAATTATGATTTTCAATCAAATTTTGAAGGTGTTAGGAGTTAAGAATACTTTAAAATTAAACTCAAATTCAAGGGAATTTGCAAGAAAAATTGATGAAATAAAAACAAAAAATAACGATAATTTTTTAAAATATTCAATTTTAAGAACAATGCAAAAAGCAATTTATAGCACGGAAAACATAGGTCATTTTGGTTTGGCAGCGAATTTTTATTCCCATTTTACAAGCCCAATTCGCCGCTACCCGGATCTAATTTTACATCGAATTATTCGTTTTTTTATCTTTGAAAAAAACAAAAATTTTGATTTTTTCAACGAAATTTTAACTAAAAATTCCTACTTGACCACGGAACTAGAGCAAAAAGCCTTTAATTTAGAAAGAAAAATTGTCAATATAAAAAAAACTGAATATGTAAAAAAATTAATCGGTCAAACTTTTAATGCCCAAATAACTTCAATTATAAAATCTGGTTTTTTTGTTGAAATTAACGGACTTTTTGATGCGATGTTAAGTAATAAAAGTCTCCCAAACAACGAAAATGATCCATACCAATTGACAGAAGATGGGTTTTGCATTTATAATAGCAGACGAAGATTTAAATTGGGCGAATTTATTGATATTAAAATTGAAAGTGTTAATGTTTGAGAGGGTAAAATTAGTGCTATTTTAGCCTAAAATTCAGTTTTATCACTTTTTTTTTAAAAAAATTATTAATCTTCCATTTTTGTGCAAAATAAAAAATTTAGATAAGCCAAGTATACTCGCAAAAAATTCTTTATTTTAAAGTATTCCTTACATTTTTATTATAATAAAATTTATAAATTTCATCAACTAAATTGATATAAGGAGTCTTTAAAGCAATTGCGGCTGTAAGAAAATTGAATAAATTATTTTGATCACTATAATAATACTTTTGTGCCGTATCTTTAACTATTATATAATTTACAAACGCAAGCGAACCATCTGTGTTAAAAATCCCACTTCCCGATGCGCCATGGCCATTTGTAGCAAAAAAAGTTGCCTCTTGCCCGCGGATATAAACCCCTTTGAACATATTTTTGGCAGCTATATGACGCGGCCAAAATAGGCCTAATTTTGTTTCATAGTCGATATCTCCATTTTTTCAGACCCTTTCACTTAATTTAACAGGACCTAATTTGGACATTTGCTCAAAATATTTGCTAAAAACTTGGATAGCTCTTTCAAAATCTTTTAACCTTTTTTGTGTATCTTGCCGTTTTGCTCAGTCAAAAGTAGTTTTAATTTCGTTTTGATGTTGTTCAAAAAATTTAACCGCCGTTGAAAAATCAGCTATAAATTCTTTGTATTTAAAGTAAAAAAGTCCAAGATCTTTATTTTTTCTGTTAAAATCAGGGGCAAGTCGAAAGTATTTTTCGTAAGTTTTTTTAACAAATTCTGGTTTAGATTTTGAATTCGACTTTTTTTGAAATTTATTACCTTTTTTCTCATATTCTTCTTTAATTTGGAGAGTGTCCAAAACCCAGGAATAATCAGGGGAAGGAATAAAATTAATCCGATTATTAAAATAAAAAAGTATAAATGGGTAACCAAAAAAAGCCCACATTGGACGGTTGTTTTTGTCAAATAATACGTGATTATTTGTTAAAAAAAGCGCCTCCTCACTATTCATATCAAGTAAAATTGATGTCCCTGAACTGAAGCGGACGTTTCTCTGATAAATTTCATTGTATCTTTTATCAGCATAATCAACTGATTTAAAGCCAAAATGATTTAATTTATAGTAGTTTTTGCGAAAATTTTTATTAAAATAATTAACAAAAAATCCAAGAACTGGATTATTCTTATCTATTTTATTTTTATCCAATTTATCTAGTAGATAAATATTTAAACCTTCGTTTTTTGACCCTGAAAATGACTCGCCGTTTTCACGCAAAATTGCATTATCGGTGGACACCTTAAATGTTTTAAATATTCCGGTTTTATTCCCCAAAACAATATTTTGCACTTTTTCATTATCGTTATATTTAGATAATTTAGAAATATCGAACTTATTTATAGCCTTTTTTTCAATTTTTTTAGGATCTTGTGGTTTTAGCGAAATCTGATCCTTTGTCTTTGGAGAACTAACTAAGTTAGGAGGGCTAATTTTCCCGTTATCTGAGATTGATTTAGGTTGGTTTCTTAAATTTTCAGGTGAAATTGAAGGTTGTACGACTTGTTTTTTAAGCTGTTCTTCGGGTACAACAGGTGAAACAGGGGGTACAATAACTTTTTTTATTGGCTTTTTTTGCGGTAATAAGGTTATTTTTTGGGTAGTTTGATCTTTTTGGGTAGTTTGATCTTTTTGGGTAGTTTGATCTTTTTGGGTAGTTTGATCTTTTTGGGTAGTTTGATCTTTTTGGGTAGTTTGATCTTTTTGGGTAGTTTGATCTTTTTGGGTAGTTTGATCTTTTTGGGTAGTTTGATCTTTTTGGGTAGAAAAATACTGATTATTTTTATCGATTTTTTTGGAGTTTTCTTGATTTTTTGTACTGAGATTTAAATCTAATTTCGAAGTTTTTACTTTTGGTTCAACAAAAAAATCTTTTTTTTCAGGTACTTTATCTTCTGAAACAGTCTGACTTAAATCAGTTTTATCATTGTAAGGAATTGAATTTTGAATTTTAATTTTATTAACTAAGGGAACTGAACTATAATAATTACAAGAAGAAAGAGAAAAAATCCCGAAAATACTAAGTATTTTTAGGATTTTTTTAATTTTTTCTCTTTTATATCTTACCAAAATCACCCCCTTATTTTTGCTTTCATAAGGAACTTAAACTCTTATTAAGGATTTTTATATTAGTTTAAGTACTTTTGGTAACAAAATTTGTTACTTACTTTTTGTTATTTTTGCACAAAATCTCTAATAACCCTTACAAATTGAGACACGAATGAATACTCATTATCATATCATGTATATAATTTATAGAGTCTTTTCCCATTTGCTTCAATATATTTTGTTAATGTTGCATCAAAAATTGATCCGTGTCTGTCACCAATAATGTCGCTGGAAACGATTGGCTCATCGCAATATGCAAAAGATTCGTTTGCATATTCTCTCATTTTCTGATTAATTTCTTCTATGGACGGATTTGATTTAAGTTCAACACTTAAGTCAACAAAAGATCCTGTAATCACTGGGACTCTAATTGCAATTCCATCCAATTTTCCTGTAAGGGAAGGAACTACAAGTCCAATAGATTTTGCAGCACCTGTTGATGAAGGAACTAAATTTACTCCAGCCGCTCGAGCTCTTCTTAAATCCCCATGTGGAGCATCCTGTAATCTTTGGTCTGCAGTATAAGCATGAATTGTTGTCATAAATCCGTGGTCTATCCCAAATTCTTTATCAAGCGCATTTACAAGTGGGGCAAGTGCGTTTGTAGTGCAAGAAGCTGAGGATAAAATTCTATCATCTTCAGTAATTGTATCACAATTTACGTTATAAACAATGGTTTTAACATCATTTCCTGCCGGAGCAGAAATTATTACTTTTTTTGCTCCCGCCTCTAAATGTTGACTAGCTCCTGATTTTGAAGCAAAAAATCCTGTACATTCAACAACCAAATCAATTCCAAGCTGACCTCAAGGCAAGGACTTTGGGTCTCTTTCAGATAAAACAAGAATTTTTTGACCTTTAATTTTAAGGTAATTTTTTCCGTTATCTTTTAAAACTTCAACTTCACCGTTAAACTTTCCATGGGCGGAATCATACTTAAATAAATGAGCTAAAACTGATGCATCTGTTAAGTCGTTAATTGCAACAACCTGTAAATTTTCATCATTAACTTCAAAAAGACGACGAAGTGCCAACCTCCCAATCCGTCCAAAGCCATTAATTGCGATTTTTTTCATTGCGAATCTCCATTTCTTTTATATTAATTTTGTCTATTTTGAGTTTTGGTACTAAAAAAACAAAAAATTAACAAAATTTAATTATTTTTAGTAATTTTACCACTTTTTTTAAATTTTACATTAAAATTTTTGTAAAATTATTTACCTTTTTGTATAAAATTTAATTTAGAAAAATTTTTACGCATTTTCAGAAAGGATTTAGACCCTATATGACCTACTCAGTAGAAAAATTAAAACTTTTAAAAGGGCTTGAAGCGGTCCGCAAACGCCCGGGAATGTATATTGGATCAACTGATAAAAACGGATTACACCAGCTAATTTGGGAAATCTTTGATAATGCAATTGACGAGGCAATTGCTGGATTTGCAAATGAAATTTCACTAATAATTAATAGTGATAATTCTATTGAAATTAGTGATAATGGGCGCGGAATCCCGACAGAAATTCATAAAAAAACCGGAAAAACTGGCGTTGAATTAGTTTTTAGCGAGCTCCATTCAGGAGCGAAATTTTCTACTGATATCTACAAAACCGCTGGTGGCCTTCATGGTGTTGGCTCTTCAGTTGTTAATGCTCTTTCTGAAAAACTAGAAGTCTATATAAATCGGGATAAAAAATTGTTCTATACTAGTTTTATTAACGGTGGAAAAATTGAAACTCGAACTAAAATTATAGGAAAAAGCGCTACAACTGGGACAAAAATCAGATTTTGACCTGATTTTTCCCTTTTTTCACATTCAGAATTTGACTCAGAAATGATAATTTCGCGCCTACGCGAAACTTGTTTTTTGATTAACAATCTAAAAATCAATTTTTTTGATACAAAAAACAATATTGAAAAAAAGTTTCTCTGCGAAAGGGGAATCGAAAGTTTTATTGAATTTTTGAACAATGATCAAGAAAAAATTCATGATAAAGTTATTACTTTTAAAGAAAAAATGCAGGAAATCATAGTGGAATTTGGATTTCAGTATGTTAATTCACAGCAAGAAAATATTATCTCTTTTGTCAATAATGTAAAAACAAATTTAGGGGGAAGTCACGAAAATGGTTTTAAATCCGGTTTTTTAAAGGCAATTAATACTTACGGCCAACAAAATAATTTACTTAAAACTAAGCAAATTTTAGAATTTAGTGATGCAAAAGTTGGACTTTCAGCTGTTTTATCACTGCGAATTCCTGAATCAATTCTTGAATTTGTTGGGCAAACAAAAAATAAATTATCAACTATTTTAGCAAAAACAGTTACAGAAGAGGTAATTTTTACAAATTTAATGACTTTTTTTGCACTAAATAAAGAAGTTGCAAGTAAAATAATCAATTTTATACTAGAAACTTATACCCAAAGACAAAAGTCAAAATTAAGCATAATTGAGTCAAAAACAAGCAAATCAATTACAAAAGAAAAGCGGATTTTATCAGGGAAATTAACCCCAGCAAATTCAAAAAAAGCTATGAATCGCGAGCTTTTTTTGGTTGAAGGTGAATCGGCAGGTGGTTCTGCAAAACTTGCAAGAAACCGTGAGTTTCAAGCAATTTTACCTTTAAAAGGTAAAATTGTAAACGCCCAAAAAACAAGATTAATTGATCTATTAAAAAATGAGGAAATTATCGCAATTATTAGTGCATTAGGAACTGGAATTGGCCAGAATTTTAACCTTAAGAACCTAAATTATGGCAAAATTATCATTATGACTGACGCTGACAATGACGGAGCCCACATCCAAATTTTAATTTTAACCTTTCTTTTTTTGCATATGCGGCCTTTAATCGAAAAAGGTTTTGTCTATATTGCTCAACCGCCCTTATATCGAATTAGTGAAAAGGGGAGAAAAGATATTTATATCTGGGATGAGGAAAAGTTCGAAAAATACATCAAAAACAGTACAAATTTGCAAATTCAGCGCTATAAAGGACTTGGGGAAATGAATGCAAATCAGCTTTGGCAAACGACAATGGACCCCGAGAGGCGAACTTTGGAAAAAGTTTTAATTGAAAATTATCCAAAAGTAGAGAAAAATTTTCAAATTTTAATGGGGGAAAGAGCTGATCTAAGAAAGAGCTGAATTGAAAAAAACGTTAATTTTTCCCTTGAAGACAAATTTATTGAAAATTTAAAGGAAACAATTTATGAATAAAAGTCTTGATTCAGTAATTAATTCCCAGCTAGAAAAAATTTTAGCAGAAAAATTTATCCGTTATTCAAAATATGTAATTCAACAACGGGCAATTCCAGATGTCAAAGACGGCCTAAAACCGGTTCAGAGGCGAATTCTTTATTCAATGTGACAGTTGGGGCTAAAAAATAGTAAAAATTACAAAAAATCTGCTAGAGTTGTCGGTGATGTAATCGGAAAATATCATCCTCATGGTGATTCTTCAATCTATGATGCTCTTGTCAGACTTGCCCAGGAATGAAAAATGAATTCTCCGCTTGTGGAAATGCACGGAAATAAAGGGTCAATTGATGACGATCCACCTGCCGCGATGCGATATACAGAGGTTAGATTGGCTGAAATTAGTGAGCATTTACTTGAATTAATTTCGAAAAATGTTGTAAGTTTTTGCCCTAATTTTGATGATAGTGAAAAAGAACCAACAATTTTACCTGCAATTTTCCCAAATTTATTAATAAATGGGGCAATTGGAATTGCAAGTGGATTTGCAACTGAAATCCCCCCGCATAATTTAGGCGAAGTGATCGATGCAGCAATTTTGATGATTAAAAATCCAGGAATTACAATTGAAGAAATTTCTACTATAATTTTAGGTCCTGATTTTCCAACAGGCGGAATTGTTTATGGAAAATCAGGTATTTTTGATGCTTTCAAAACTGGAAAAGGCAAAATAAAAATAAGCTCTGATTATAAAATTTTCGAAAAAAATGGGCAAAATGTAATTGAAATTACCTCGATTCCTTTTGGAATTTCAAAGTCAAGTTTAATCGAAGAAATTGATGACATTCGTTTTGATGTAAAAATTTATGGGATTAAAAATGTAATTGATCAATCCGATCAAAATGGAGTTTCCATTTTGATCGAACTCGAACAGGACGGAAATCCTGACCTAATTATTAATTATCTACTACAAAAAACTCATCTACAAATACATTATTCTTATAATTCCGTTGCAATTTGTGATAATTCACCAAAACTTTTGTCAATCAAGGAGATGATTTTTTACTATCTTGAGCATTTAAGAAAAATTAAGCTTGCCGAATTTAATTTTGAACTTTACAAAAATAAAAAAAGATTAGAAATTATTACTGGGTTTCTCAAAGTTGCCGATATTACTGACGAAGTTATTAAGGTTATTCGCGCATCTGATAATTCAAAAGTTGGGGTAGTTAATGATTTAATTAAATTTTTTAACTTTAGCCAAACCCAAGCAGAGGCAATTGCATCAATGCGTTTATACCGTCTTTCGAAAATTGAGCAGCAAATTTACCTTGAAGAATCAAAAAATTTAGAAAAAAACATTACTAAGTTCAAAAAACTTATTGAAAATAAAGATGAATTTGATAAAAATTTAATAAATATGT
This sequence comes from Mesomycoplasma hyopneumoniae J, assembly GCF_000008205.1. Taxonomy (NCBI): domain Bacteria; kingdom Bacillati; phylum Mycoplasmatota; order Mycoplasmoidales; family Metamycoplasmataceae; genus Mesomycoplasma; species Mesomycoplasma hyopneumoniae. The sequence continues at coordinate 34,931 of NC_007295.1, read as the reverse complement.
TAACTGATTTTAAAAAACATCACGGAAAACCGCGAAAAACTAGGATAATTGACTCTGATATTAAGATAAAAATTAACAAAGATGAATTAGTAAAAGATGAGTTTTTTTATTTTTGAATAACAAAATCGGGACTTTATAAAAAATTAGATATAAAAAATTCTCTCCCTGATGAAATAGAAAAAACTCAGCTTCCAAATGGAGATTTTTTCATTTTTCAAGGTATAATTAACCAAAAACAAAAAGCAGTTTTTCTAACTAATAAAGGGGAAATAGCAATTTTAGCTGTGCATCAAATTCCTGAATTAAATCTGAAAAACTCACCTAATAATTTAAAAATAACTTTAGGAATCCCAAATAATCAACAAATTTTAAGTGTTTTTTTTGCTGATAGTTTTGAAAGTAGTCAATTTTTAATTTTTATTTCCAAATTCAGTTTTGCTAAAAGAATGAATTTGGACCAATTAATGAAAATTAAGCAAAAAAAATTACAAAATATCTTTCGATTCAAGGAAGGTGATGAGCTAATTAGTGTTTTTTTAGAAGAAAAATTAAAAAATATTGTTCTAATTACCACACAAAACCGCGCTCTAAAAATGAGTATATCAGAAATTCCAATTTATACTAGAAATTCCACAGGTATAAAAATTTTCAGACACCGAAAAAATGAATTTATCAGTGCCAGTCAAACTATTGAAAGCTCAGAATCACTTGCAGTTATTGACTTTAATTCACAGTTTGAAAAAATTAATACTGAAAATTTGTTTTTTGGAAATAAAATTCTTACTCCAAAAAACTTTAAAACAAAGCTTGATTTTTCCCTGAGCCCAAAAAGCATAATAATTTATAACGAAAATTTGCAAATTTTTGAATTTGGAGAAGGATTAAAAATTTTTAGTTTAAATGATTTTAGAAAGCTAAAAACTAATCAAAAAAAAGATTATAAATTCTTTTTACCAAATATTCAATCGGGAAAAAACCACATAAAAAACAACAACTTTTTGCTAAAAAGCAATTCTAATGATCAAAATTCTATATCAAAAAATGACTCAACTTTAGAAGAAAAACTTCGGAAAGTAAGTGAAATTGATATTGATTTAATTCTGAAAAAAATAGAAAAGGATGACAAATAATGGATAAAAATTTTTATAAAAATTCATTAAATATTTTTAATTCTAATTTTTCAATGAAAGCAAATTTGTCAGAAAAAGACAAATTTTATGCTGATTTTTGAGAAAAAAATCAGATTTACCAGCAAATTTTAAGAAAAAGACGCGGAAATCCGCGGTTCATCCTACACGACGGGCCACCATATGCAAACGGTGATATTCACATTGGCCATGCGCTTAATAAAATTTTGAAGGATATTATTGTTCGTTATAAAACTATGGCGGGATTTTATTCACCTTTTGTTCCAGGTTGAGATACTCATGGTCTGCCAATTGAGAATAAAATTATCAACCAAATTGGCTCAAAATCGACACTAGAAATCCGTAGAAAATCAAATGATTTTGCAAATTCACAAATTTTAGCACAGATGAAGCAGTTTAAAAAGTTAAATTTATTAACTGATTTTAAACAAATTTACCAAACAAACACGCCTAATTATGAGGCAAAACAACTAAAATTATTTAAAAAAATGGTCAGTCGCGGACTTGTTTATCGGGCACTAAAGCCAGTTTATTGATCGCCAAGTAGCCAAAGTGCGCTTGCAGAAGCCGAAATTGAGTATCTTGAATACCGTTCACCGTCTTTATTTACGAGTTTTGATATAAAAAAAGGTAATAATTTTGTCGCTGAAAATGATAAATTAATAATTTGAACCACCACACCTTGAACATTAATTGCCAATTCCGGAGTCGCTGTTGGAGAAAATTTTGATTATGTTCGCATAAAAAATGGAGAGAATTTTTATGTTCTAGCAGCTAATTTACTAGAAAAATTAGCTGTTATTTTTGACTGAAAACACTATGAAATTATAGATAATTTTCCTGGAAGGGCGATTTTGGGAATCAAATATCTTCACCCAATTTTTGAAAAAATTTGTCCAATTGTTTCTGGAAACCATGTAAGTTTAGATGTTGGATCTGGACTTGTTCATTTGGCGCCACTTTTTGGTGAGGATGACTACTGAATTGGAAGAGAAAACAACCTTGAAATGGTAATGCATGTAAATGATGATGGAAAATTTAATGAAAATGCAGGTCAATTTTCCGGGCAGTTTTATGCTGATTCCAATAAATTAATAACAGAATTTTTAGAAAAAAAGTCAAAAATTTTGCACCTAAGTTTTATAGATCACTCATTCCCACATGATTGAAGAACTTTAAAACCGGTAATTTATCGCGGAACGCCGCAATGGTTTGTCTCAATTGAAAAGATTAAAAAAGATCTTGAAAAAGCAATAGAAGAAATTGAATTCCCGGAAAATTGACTCAAAAAAAGGCTGACAAAAATGGTAGTCGAACGAAAAGATTGACTGATCTCACGTCAGCGAAGTTGGGGAATTCCGTTGATTATTTTCTATGATCAAAATAAAGATCCTGTCCTTGATAAGCCAGAAATTTTTGATTATATAATTTCACTTGTTGAAAAATTTGGTTCTAGAATTTGGTATGAAAAAACTACTGATGAACTTTTACCAGAAAAGTACCAAAATTTAGGTTGAACTAAGGAAAATGATATTCTAGATGTCTGATTTGATTCCGGTGTTAGTTTTTTTGCTGCAAATATTAGCGATGAAAAACCTCCTTTTGATATTTATTTTGAAGGTTCGGACCAATATCGCGGTTGATTCAACTCGTCTTTGATAAATTCTGTAATTTATTTTGGATTTTCTCCTTATAAAAAATTACTTTCTCACGGTTTTGTTGTTGATGCAAAGGGGAATAAAATGTCAAAATCCAGGGGAAATGGAGTTGACCCACTCTTAATTTTAAGCAAATATGGCTGCGATATTTTTCGTCTTTGAGTTGCAAACAGCGAATATTATAATGATATTGTGTATTCTGAGGCGATTTTTGAGCAAAATGTTGAAATTTATCGCAAAATTCGCAACACAGTAAGGTTTTTAATCACCAATTTAGCCGATTTTAAGCCAACAAAATACGAATTAACTGAAGTGGATTTATATATTTTCAATAAAATTCAAAAATTAAAAAACGAAATTATTCAAAATTATGATCAAAATCGCTTTGTTCGAGTTGTCAAAATTATTAATAATTTTATTATTGAATTTTCGAATTTTTATCTTTCAATTGTCAAGGATATTTTATACGCAGATAAAAAAGAGTCCTTAAAAAGACGGCAAGTTCAGTATAATTTATATGAACTTTTGCAGGTTTTAAATATTGCAATTGCACCAATTATGCCAACGACTGCCGAAGAAATTTACAGTTTTATACAAAAAAATAACAAGCAAATTTCAGTTCATATGGAAGAATTCTTTAAAGAGTCACATTTTGATGAAGAATTAGACGCAAAATGAAACGAATTTTTCCAAATTAAGGATTCAGTTTACCAACTAATTGAGCAAAAAATTAAGTCAAAGGAAATTAAACGACCAAATGAAGTAGGTGTTTTACTAAAAACTGACTCAGACTTTATAAAATCAATCGACCTTAAGAAGTTGTTAATGGTTGCAAAAGTTGAATTTTCTAATGGAAAAACGGAAATTTTACAACTAAATTGAGAAAAATGCCCAAGATGTTGGAATCATTTTGAAAAAATAAACAAAGTATGTGCGCGTTGTTTTGAGGTTTTAAGTGAAATTGTACCTGAAAAAAATAGTTAATTTTACCAAAACAAAATACCAACTTGTTGGAAAAAAACGATTTATTTTAAATATTATCATTGGTTTTTCAATTATTTTAGTTTTTTTGTTGGTTGACCAATTAACAAAAAATTTAATTTTTACTTGAGATGAATACGAAATTTCAACCAAAAAAGGCTTTATAAAAAATATTTCATGAGGTTTTATTGGTTTTCGGCCACTTTTGCACCAAGGTGTAACTTCTAAAATTAACAAAATCATTGGATTTGTGGGAATTCATATTTTTGCTTTTTTTTTGACAGCGATTCTTTTAATTTTAATACCTTTTAGTAGAAAATTTTCACTCACTATCTTTATGGCAACACTTTTAGCGGGTAACTGAGGAAACGAAATTGACCGAATTTTAAACAATAATACCGTAAAAGATTTGCTTTTTTTACCATATTTACCCTCAAGTGGTACATTTAATTTTGCTGATTTATTTATTTTTTCTGGACCAATTGGTATTGTTTTAGTTCATCTTATTAATTTTTTAAAGAATTTTGATGGAAGAAGAATGAAAAAACAACCAAAAGAAAAGGCTGACAAATAATAATCTCAGTCCTTATTAATTTATTAGATAATGAATTTTTTCTAACTTATTTTTTGAAAATTATTCCCAAAAGATACGACAAATTTTTAAAAAATAACATAAATTAAAGGATAATTTTAAATTTCTAACTTCTTTTGTTCAGGTTCTGTTAGTCTTCTTCAATCTGATACAACTAATTTTAAAGCAAAAATAGCCGCTACCAAATCAACATACCCAACAAAAAAACCAATAATAGTATATGACTTAATTGTGGATAATCTAGCAATTATTATCGGGTTTTGAATATAAAAGTGAAGTTTTTGAAGCCTATTTAACTTTATAAAAAACATTATATAAAAAATTCAGTTTGCTATAATTAGCCCGATTAAAACAAGAAGCAAAATAAATTGTGGCCCTGAAAACCTAAATAATTGGTTTTTAACTGCATCTTGCTTCTCTTGTCAAATTTTAGGATCAGTTATATCTTCTGAAGAGGCAGTAAAAAGTCAGGTTGTTAAAAGTCAGAATGCCATAATACCCCAAATAATTTCTATAACAAACCTAACACCCCGAATTGATATTAAAGTTATTGTTAAATTTTTAAGTGAAATTAATAATCTTTTTATCTCAGCTTTATACATATTTAAATTCTACCTTATTTTTGCGATTTTTTAAAAAAATCAAAAATTTTGTCGACTACTAAAATTAAAAAACATTTAAAATTTTAATATTTAACTGGTTTTTACGAATCACTAAAATTTTAATGAAAAAGGTTTACTTAATTTTTCAAAAAAATAAATTAATTTTTTTGGAAAATCCTGAGTTTTACCTAGAAAAATAACCAACAATTTTGTCTCTGTAATATCTTACTTATTTTTTAGTTAAAACTATCTAACCATTCTTTTAAAACTTGATTGACTTTAATTGGTTCGGCGTTTCCTTTTGTTTTTTGCATTAATTTTCCTATTAAAAATTTAAATAATTTAGACTTATCCTGTCTATTTTTTTCAATCTGAGCAAATTCTTCACTAACTACTTCTTTTAACAAGTTTTTTATTGCTGCTTCAGATAGTTTTTTCTCCTTTATGTTAGATAAAATATCATTTAAATTAAATTGTTTGTTTGTTTGTTTTATTTCAATTATTTTGCGAATTTCGGAATTTGACAATTCTTTGTTAAAATGTTTTTGGATTATTTTCCCAAAAAAATCAAATTCTATTGCTAAATTTTCGAACCCTAGCTTATTAATAATTGGTACAATTTCAGAAAAAAATAATTTAACACTTAAACTTCAATTATCAGGATTGGAGTTGTTTAGGTAGGTTCAGTAGTTAAAATTATTCAAGATCTGATTAATATAAAAGGTGGAAACTCCTTCTTTTTTAAGCATTTTTTCTATTTCTGATGGGGTAAGTGGAACCTGAATTTTATCAACAAAATCTGGCTTTAGTTCAATATATGGCAAATTAGGTTCTGGAAAATATTTATAGTCAATTGCATCTGTTTTAAGTCTTAAAATTTGATTTCTTGCAATAACATCATTGAATTTTTTTGTAACTTGCTTGACTTTTATACCGTTTTCATAGGCATAAATTTGTTCTTGAATTTCAAGTTCGGCGGCTTTTTGGATATTAGAAATTGAATTTATATTTTTTATTTCAACTTTTGGATTAAATTCGACTTGATTTTCAGGGCGAACTGAAATATTTATATCAGCACGAAGTGATCCATTTTCTAATTTTGCATCAGAAATACCTAAAAATAAGGTTAATTTTTTAATTTCATCGACATATTTTGCTGCTAGTTTTGATGAACTTATTACAGGTCTTGTAACAATTTCAATCAAGGGAACCCCACATCTATTATAATCAAAAAATGTTTGATTATCTTTATGAATTTGTTTTGCCGTATCTTCTTCAAGATGAATTCTTTCAATTTCAACATTAAAATCACCAACTTTTAAAATTCCATTTTTTCCAATGGGATGGAATTGTTGACTAATTTGAAAACCTTTTGGCAAATCAGGGTAGAAATAATTTTTTCGATCAAAAGCTAAAATTGGTGAAATTCGCATTTTTAGTGCTTTTGCCAAAATTATTGCTTTTTTAACAGCTTCTTTATTAATTTTTGGTAAAGTTCCGAGATAAGCTAGATCAAAAAGATTAAAAAATTGATTTGCTTCACCGCGTAAATTCGGTGAATTTGAAAACATTTTTGCTTTTGTATTTAATTCCAAATGAATTTCAATCCCAATTGTGACTAAATATTTATTATTCATTATTAATTTCGCTTATTTTTTCTTCAAGATAAAGGGAAAATCCTAACAATTCTGCATCAGAATTTATTTTTGAATCAACCGCTAAATTAAAAGGTAAATTTTTATAACTACCTAATGGCAAACTAATTGATGGATTGCCAACTAAATTTGAAATAGCTAGAATAAAATTAGTAATTTTATCACTTTTTTCACTGTTTTCACCTTGAATATCAGGGGCAATGCCATAAAAAGCAGGAAAAACTACTAAATCAAATTTATTCAGTATAGATTCATAATAATTCTTAATTAAAGTTCTCATTTTTTTGGCTTTAATAAAAAAATGCTCTTGATTATCTTTTTCAAGAAAAAAAGAGCCTCAAATTAGTCTTTTTTGCAGCATCAAACCAAAACCATCTGATCTTGTTCTAATAAAAATCTCTTCTCATTTTAAATTTTTTTCAGTATTCCCAAAAGTTATCCCATTAATTGCAGATAAATTTGAGGTTGCCTCTGAATAAGAAATTATTTCATAAACAGGTAGAATTGTTTTTAATAGGTTTAAATCTGGTTTAATTATCTCTATTTCTACCTGGTCAGATTTTAAAATATTCCGTAATTTATAGAGTTTTTTTACTACATAATCTTCAATTTCAGCATCCAAATCAAGAAATGCAACTTTTTTTGGTTTTGTTTTTTCAACATTTTTAACATCGATTTCAACAGATGTTAAGTCGTTTTCATCAGAACCAAAAACTACCTGTGATACTAAAATAGAATCCAGAACATTATGAGTTAACCACGCTACTGTATCCAACGAAGTGGCATAAGGAAACAATCCATAACGGGATACAGCACCATATGAAGGTTTAAATCCAACTTTCCCGATAAAACTAGCCGGCCTTCTAATCGAATCGCCGGTGTCTGAGCCAATTGCGAAGTGAACAAAATTAATTGTTGCGGCACTTCCAGATGAAGATCCGCCAATTAATTTTGTTTTGTCTAAAGGATTTACAATTTTACCGAAAGCTGAAAAAAGACCTTTTCCACCTAAACCCAACTCGTCATTATGAACTTTTACAAGTGGTTGTGCTCCGGCATTAATTAATTTTTGAAAAACAGTTGCATTATAAGAGGGTTTAAAATTTAAAAGGGAAATTGAAGAAGCATGAGAAACACCTTCAGTTGTTGCAAAATTCGATTTGATGCTAAAAAATTTATTTGCCAAAACACCTTTTTTGTTGTTTTTTTCTTGAAAAAAGTAAGCAACCGTATTATTTTTATCATTTTTTAATTTCTCAAGTGCTCCTTGAAAACTAAGCTGAAATTTAGTCATCAATTACCTTTTTAATTATAATTTGGTTTTCACTGCTATGAATAGAATTGTCAAAAAGTTGTTCTCTAAAACTGGTAAAAGCTGGAATATCCTCAAATAAAATTTCTATACCTTTTGGCAGTGAGTTAATTTTTTCAAGTGGTTGAATGTTTTTTGTATCAAACTGGTGCAAATAGTTAATTCGAGCTAACATTTGATCTTTTTCAGTTAAAATTGTATAAATTACCTTCTCATTTGGGACAAAATAGAGAGATTTTGCAAGTTTTAATATTTTTTCCTTGTCCACTTCTCCCCCAAAAAATTCTTTATTATTTTTTATATAAATAACAGATTATACACTAAAATTTTCTTAAAAATCAAAAAATTTAAATTTTTAACCAACTAAAAATTTTTTTGTTGGTTAATTTCTGAAAAAATATAGTATAACAATTAACATAAATATAAAATTTTTAAAATTTTGGCAAATTTTTAACCACAAAAACAGCTTTTAGGCCCAAACACCTTTAATATCATTTAAATCAAAAAAGCCAAAAGTACGGCTATCATTACTAAAATTTATATTATCACCAAGTGCAAAAAATTTACCTTCGGGAATAACTCCGTTAAATTTCCAAAAACCTAAATCAGTAAAATTAGCAACTAATTCATCATTTATTAAAATAGAATTTTCAGTAACTTCTAATTTATCACCAGGAATTCCAGCCAATCTTTTAATTAAAATTTTATCTTTATATTTGAAAACTACCACATCATTTCGCTGAGGTTTTTTGACATTGTTAATAAAAATTTGTTGGCCATTTTTTAAGGTTGGAAACATTGAGTTTCCTTCGACATTTATTAATTGGTAGACAAAGATAAAAAGCGCAGAAACTATTAAAACACAAGTAAAAATAAAAATAACACCAATAATTAAGCGATTTTTCTTAATAAATTTTAGAAATTTGTTACTTAAGTTTTTAGATTTTAACATAGTTATTAAATTTATTTCTTTGATATTTTATCATAAAAAAACAATTTTAATTTTTGATTTTATAATAAAAAGTGTTGAATTTGAGGCAAACATACTAATTAATATAAAATTCTATAGTAAAATAATTTGATTTAGTAAAGAAGTGACCTTTTATTCTGATATTTGCAAATAATTCAATATTATTCAATGTTTTATAAATATTCTTCTTTCCTTATTTTTACTTTTTTTTTTTTTTTTTTTGTTAAAATTATTGCATAGTAAAATTTAAGTTAAAACCCAACAAACCTAACTTATAAAACCGAAAGGAATTAGTAATAATGCAAAATCTAAAAAAGAATCTAAAAAAAATATCCTTATTTTTCGGAATTTTTGGTTCTTTATGTACAATTCTTACAACAACCACAACAACAATTTCTATTAGAAATGAAAATGCAAACGGGTTTTATTCGGGCAAAGAAAATATTAAAAATGCAAGTTCAATAGCTTCTACAATTTTTTCCTCTGCTCTGGACCCATTTAAATCGTTAAGTTCATTCGCGCTAGCCCAAAAATATGTAGATGATAAATATTTAAAAATTGAACAAGATAATTACGCAGGGGAAATCTCGCTTCTCGGAGCAAAATCCATAGTTTATTTTGGTGGATTATTTTGGGAAGATAAAGTTGCATGAGCAAGTAATTTAACAGTAAAACATCAAAAAAAAGTAAGTCCATATTATATAACAAGTAAGCCAAAATATATTGAAGCAACCTTAAAAACTTGAACCTCGGGCTTAGGTAGCCCTTCCTTTGAGGTAGGCGGGGAAATAAAATATAATGGTAATTTCAGATCTAATTTAGGTATAAAAATTGGAATAGATTATGGAACTAGAGAATTATTTATTACTAAAAGTGTTCAAAACCTACCACAAGCTAAAATAACTTATGCGGGTACGGGTTGGAGATACAAAGTAACTTCATATGGGCAATATGGAGTAGGAGCAATAGAAACTGAAGATGAATTTTTAATGTTTAATACTGAAAATTCAATGATTACAACACGACGAAAAAGAAAACCTAAAACATCATTTCCTGATATTTTAGGTCGTTATATCGAAGAAAAATACGGGCATTTACCTGAAGAAGATGATAATAATTAATAACTTAAGTAAAAAGTTTGAAACTAAATCGATTTTTGAAAAAATTAATTTAGAAATTCCCACAAACAAACTAACTTTTGTAGTTGGCGAATCTGGGATGGGAAAATCAACCTTAATTAATTTAATTGCCGGTTTTACTAAAAAAGATGAAGGTGAAATTATCTTTTTTAAAGATGGAAAAGAAGAAAAAAATCCTTTAATTGATGTAGTTTTTCAGGATTTTAACCTAATTGAAAATCTTTCTGTTAAAAATAATATTTTAATTGGAAATAGCTTAATTCAAAAAGAATTTGATCAAAATTTGCTTGAAAAAAGAGCAAATTTTCTTAATATTGAAAATGAAAAACTAAATCAACAAGTCAAAGATTTATCGGGTGGCGAGAAACAAAGAGTCGGTATTTTACGTGCTTTTTCGCGAAATTCAGATTTTATTTTACTCGATGAACCAACCGGAAATCTTGATGAGGAAAATGCAGTTGCTGTTTTTGAAAATTTAAAAAAATTATCAAAAAACAAAACTATTTTGGTTGTTAGTCACAATTTAGAACTAGCAAAAAAATATGCAGATCAAATTATCCATATCAAAAAAGATACTATTGATGTTGAAACTTTTGACAAAAAGAAAAAAACACAAGAAAATGAGAGTGAAAATTCTGCTTTTGTTTCAAAAATTGAACAAAAACCAGTTTTTAATTTTTTAACGAAATATAAAACTGGTTTTTTGCTAGCTTTTGCCGATTTTAAAACAAAAATAACAACTTTTATTTTATTAATTATTGTTTTTTTTGTTTTTATAAGTGGGGGCACATTGTTCACTTCACTACAGATTTCTGCAAAAAATCTCAATTTGTCTAAGGTCCAGGAATATAGTATGGACTCAGTAATTATAAATAGACCATTTATAGGAATTCCTTTTTCCGAGGAAGATCAGCAAGAGATTGTAAAAAATAATTCAAAAATCGAAAAATTAATACCGGATTACCAAAACTTAATGAGAAATATTGGTTTTTTTTATTCTAAAAAACTTGCAATTGACAATCTAATTATGCCAATTGATCAGTCAAATTTTTTTAAAAAACGACTTTATACAAAAGAGGTTGATGGTAATTTTATCAAAAATGAAAATGAAATCATAATATCAACAGATGTTGTTAGAGTATTAAAAATTAAAAACCCAATTGGGCAGAAAATTAATGTTGTTTACTATAATTTAGCAAAAATTGATAAAAAAAACAAAGAATTAGATCTTAATCAATTCAGGCATATTGAAGCAACTATAGTTGGAGTAAATAATAAACTAGTTGAAAATTTTGCTTATTCTTATTTACATCATAATTTAATTAAATCGATTTTTGAAAAGGAATATTTGAAAAATCAAACATTAGAACCTTTTGAGTCGATTTCTTGAATTGGTAAAAATTATAAAACGGCTCGGGTAGACCAAGTTCACGAAATTCGAGACGGTGAAGAAAAAGAAGTTTCGAAATTTTATTACGATAACCAACCAGAAATTAGTAAACTAAAATTACTAAAAGGCAATTTTCCAAAAAATTATGATGAAATCGCTATTAGTTCAAATTATAGTTTTATCGGGAAGGATTCGTTAAATTTAATTGGTGATTTTTTAGAGACCAACACAAATTTAGCCAACCAAAATGTGGTTCTTAAAATTGTTGGGGTTTTTGAACCTGAAAAACAACTAAATGGTGCAGTTGATGGTAGATTTGGAACTGTTGTTCTCAATCATCAAATTCAAAAAATGCAAAAAACCTTAAGACCAAACACACTTAGGTTATACTTTTCAAACGATGATTTATACCGGAATATTAAAAATTTTGAAAAAAATCATCCCTATTTTTTAATAAATGGTGGTGCAGAAAGAACCCTTGGATTATTAATTAATGCTAAAATAATTCTGCAATTGATTCTTTTCGGGGTTTTAATAATTTTTTCTATCACCTTCTCTATATTTATTGGATTTTTTGCAAGAAATTTATGTTGATCAAAACGAAAAACAGTGGGAATTTTAAAGGCTTTAGGTGCCCAAACCAAAAAAATTCTATTTTATCATTGGCTCGATTTGTTGATTTTATCCTTTGCAGTTTTATTTTTAGGCTTTATTTTTATAGTTCCAATTATTCCTGAAATTTATAAAGGAATCTCTCATCAGGATTTTGCCCAACCCTCATATACTCAGGTTATATTTGTTTTTTCAATTATTTGAGCCATAATGTTTACAATTTTAACTTTAATTTATATAATAACTTCGCTATGAACTTATAGAAAACCAGTTGTACAACTTTTAAAAAATTAAAAATTTCAAAATTTTATTAAAAAATATGATTATGAATTACTAAAAGTAAAAAATATGAATAATTTAATTAAAAATGATAAAAATTATAAATCTAAATAAAAAAGATGCTAATAAATGAATTTTTAAAAAAATTAATCTTGTAATTCCTGCAAACAAACTTGTTTTTATTGTGGGTGCGGCCGGAATTGGAAAATCAACTTTAATTAATTTAATTGCTGGTTTTACTAAAAAAGATGAAGGTGAAATTATCTTTTTTAAAGATGGAAAAGAAGAAAAAAATCCTTTAATTGATGTAGTTTTTCAGGATTTTAACCTAATTGAAAATCTTTCTGTTAAAAATAATATTTTAATTGGAAATAGCTTAATTCAAAAAGAATTTGATCAAAATTTGCTTGAAAAAAGAGCAAATTTTCTTAATATTGAAAATGAAAAACTAAATCAACAAGTCAAAGATTTATCGGGTGGCGAGAAACAAAGAGTCGGTATTTTACGTGCTTTTTCGCGAAATTCAGATTTTATTTTACTCGATGAACCAACCGGAAATCTTGATGAGGAAAATGAAATTGCTGTCTTTGAAAGTTTAAAAAAATTATCTAAAAACAAGACAATTTTGGTTGCTAGCCGTAATTTAGATCTTGCAAAAAAATATGCAGATCAAATAATTCACTTAAAAAATAATTCAGTTGAAATTGAAATTTGTGAAAAAAACGAGGAAATCAAAAGTGAAATTTTTGATTTTGAAACAAAAATTGAACAAAAACCAGTTAGTTTTTCAACAAAATTCAAAACTGGTCTTTTGCTTGTTTTTGCTGATTTTAGATTAAAAATGGTTTCTACAATCTTACTTATTTTTGCTTTTTTTATGGCTATTTTTGGAATAGTTAGCTATTTTTCCTTAACTTCAAAGGTTGAGGCTGTTAGCAAGTCAAAAATTTTTCAACACCAATTAGATTCAATTTCAATATGAAAAGGTCCTGGAAATCAATTTGAGGTTGAAGAAATTAAAAAAATTGAAGAAAAAGGTGGAAATATTGCTAAAATTTTACCATTTTATGTTACATATATGAGTTTTAGTTATAATGGTCAACAAAGTAGTCACGGGTATGTTGATTTTGTTGATGAATCCGAATTTTTTAGTAAAAGATTCAAGCCTGGCACAAAAGATTTTCAGGGTAGATTTATTAGAAATGAGAATGAAATTATTATTTCATCTAAACTAATAAAAGAGTTAAAAATTGAAAACCCCATTGGAAAAAAAATTAAATTTATTGATGATATAAATGGTAGGATGGATCAAGAACTTTTGATTGTTGGAATAAATAATGCTTCTAATCAATGAAATCAACAGTTGAGTTTTGTTCACTTTAATCTTCCTAAATCGACTTTTATTAAAAATAAGCAAAAAAACTTGAATAAAGAAAATGACCAAATTTTCTCATTTTTAGAGTCAGGGAATTCAAAAAAGGCGCAAATTAGCAAAATTTACTATGAAAGTCAGCCTGAAATTAAAAAATTTAAACTTTTAGAAGGAAATTTCCCAAAAAATTCTGATGAAATTGTAATTTCAAGTAACTTACAAAATTTTATAAATTCTAATAAAAATTCCATAATCAACAACATTGTGTATTCATGAAGTGGAAATACAGGGCAAAATTTTGACTTTAAAATTGTTGGGGTTTACGACTCAAAAAATCAAAATGGCGAACTTAACGATAAAATTGAAAAAAATTCTATTCCTAAAACTGAAGTAATTTTTCACCACACTATCATTGAGAAATCAAAAACTTTTAAACCTATATTTTTAAAGATCTTTTTTAACTATAAAAATTTAAATGAAAATATCAAAAATTTCTGAAATTCTTTTCCGGAATATAAGAAACTCGAACCAGTTAAGACAGTAAGAGACAATTTTGAAGGACCAATAAAGGTTTTAAGCTGATTTTTTATTGCGATTTCTGTGTTTTTATCAATCATTTCTTTGATTGCAATGATTTTTTATTCAATAAATTTAGCATCTTCAAAAAGAAAAATAATTAGGCTTTTAAAAAATTTAAAAGCCAAACAATGACAAATTTTTCTTTATCATTGAATGACGTGTGTTTTTATCTCTGTTTTAGCTTTTGTTTTTGGATTTGTTGTATTGATGCCTTTAATTCCTGAAATTTATCACTGGATTTCAGGGCAAAATGTTGTGCTACCCTCATATTCGATAATCAGTTTTTATGTTTTTGTTGTTTGATTAGCAGGATTTCTTATTTTTTCAATTTTTTCTTTACTAACATTAAGGACTAATTACAAAAGATCAATCGCATAATTTTTAGATAATTTTGGAATGAAATATATACAAAACGTTAAGGTTTTTTTTGAAAAGGGACCCAAAAACACAAAAAACCAAAAAAATATAAAATTTATGGGATAATTTAATTAAAATTATTTAAATTACTATTAAAAAAATTAAAACAACTAATTAAAATTTCGAATAATTGTATTAAAAATAATTTTTTAAAATGATAGAAATTAAAAACTTAAGTAAAAAAATTGCGGACCGTTTAATATTAAACAAAATTAATCTAGAAATTCCATCAAATAAAATAACATTTGTAATTGGAAAATCTGGGATTGGAAAAACTACTTTAATTAATTTAATTGCCGGTTTTACTAAAAAAGATGAGGGTGAAATTCTATTTTTTAAAGATGGAAAAGAAGAAAAAAATCCTTTAATTGATGTAGTTTTTCAGGATTTTAACTTAATCGAACAGCTTTCAGTTAAAAATAACATTTTAATTGGCAATAGCTTAATTCAAAAAGAAACTAACTTAAATTTACTTGAAAAAAGTGCGAGTTTTCTTAATATTCAAAGTTCAAAATTAAAACAAAAAACTAATGATTTATCAGGCGGCGAGAAGCAAAGAGTCGCTATTTTACGTGCTTTTTCGCGAAATTCAGACTTTATTTTACTTGATGAACCAACCGGGAATTTAGACAGAGAAAACGGAATAGCAGTCTTTGAAAGTTTAAAAAAATTATCTAGCAACAAGACAATTTTGGTTGTAAGTCATAATTTAGAGATGGCAAGATTATATGCAGATCAAATTATCCATATCAAAAAAGATACTATTGATGTTGAAATTTTTGAAAAAAATGGACAAAATCAGGAAAATAATAATAAAAATTCTAGTTTTCACCAAAAAAATAAGGAAAAACATATTAATTTTTGAGGCAAATTCAAAACTGGGCTTTTGTTGTCAATTGTTGATTTTAAATCAAAAATAATAACAACAATTTTATTAATTTTTTCATTTTTAGCCACAATTTTTGGAATTGTTTTATTCGGTGTGCTCAACTCAAATGTTCAGGGTATCAATACTGAGAAAATTTTTCAAGAACATTTAGATTCAGTTTTAATCAGAAAAAACAGTAATTATGATAAATTTGAAAACGATGAAATAAATAAAATTGAAAAAAGTAGCAATAAAATAGTAAAAATTCTACCGTTGTATAGCGCCCCAACTATGCTTTTTTCATATAATAATAACCAGCCAAAAAATTCTCCTGTTGATTTTGTTGATGAATCCGAATTTTTTAGCAAAAGATTCAAAATCGGAACAAACGATTTACAAGGCCGATTTATTAAAAATGAGAATGAAATTATAATTTCGGCAGCTCTTGCTAGTGAATTAGAAATTAAAGATCCAATTGGAAAAAAAATTAAATTTATCGATTTTTTAAATAATAAAAACAAAAAGGAGCTTTTAATTGTTGGAGTAAATAATTCTTTTAACAATGATAATCTTAATTTATCTTTTGTTCACTTTAATTTGCCAAAATCAACGCTTTTTGAAAATACAAAAAATGTTGATAAAAATGATCAAATTTTCTCTTTTGTAGAATCAGACGATTTAAAAAGGGTAGAAATTACCAAAAATTACTATGAAAATCAGCCTGAAATTAAAAAATTTAAACTTTTAGAAGGAAATTTCCCAAAAAATTCTAATGAAATTGCAATTTCAAAGAATTTAAATGACTACATAAGTTTTAATGAAAAAAAATCTTTAATTGATAGTAAAATTTCTTCTTTAAGTAAAAATAATGGACAGATATTTAATTTCAAAATAGTCGGAATTTTCGACCAAAATGACCAAGAAAAACAAAATATCAAAGCTAAAACAGATCTAAAAACAACGATTAAAAATGAAGTTATTTTTCATCATTCTATTATTCCAGAATCAAAAAATTTGAGTCCTTTACTTTTAAAAGTATTTTTTGAGCATAAAAATTTAAGTGAAAATATTGAAAAATTTAAATCAACCTTCCCAGAATTTGAACCTATTGAAAAAAGTTCTATTATCAACAATTTATTTTTCGACCTACAAACCCTCACTCAAGTAATAATTTTTACAGTTTTGATTATTTTTTCACTTAGCCTTGTGGTTTTAACAATTTTTTATGCAAAAAATTTAACAGATTCTAAGCGGAAAATGATTGGGGTTTTGAAAGCTTTGGGAGCAAAAACAGCCCGGATTTTCGGATACCATTGAATGACGTTAATTTTTATAGCCTTTTTAATTTTTGTTTTTGGGCTAATTTTAATAGTCCCAATTACTCCTGAAATTTATTCAGCGATATCAAACAATAACTACAGATTTCCTTCATATGAGCAAGTTTGTCTTTATTTTTTATTAGTTTGAATTATATTGTTTTTTATTCTTTCTTTTATTTATTTGTTAATTTCATGATTTTTTTACAGCAAACCGGTGGTTCAACTTCTAAAATAAGGACTATAAAAATATCTAAAATATAAATTAATAATTTAACCAAAAAAACAGTTATAAAATTATTCTTAAGAAAATTAACCTAGAAATTATTTCAAATAAGATGACATTTCTAGTTGAAAAGTTGGTTGGTAAAAATCAGTTTTAATTAATTTGATTGTTGTTTTTGCAACGAAATATAAAAGCGAATGAAGAGAAAAACCCTTTAATTAATGCAGTCTTTCAAGATTTTAACCTAATTGAAAATCTTTCTGTTAAAAATAATATTTTAATTGGAAATAGCTTAATTCAAAAAGAATTTAATCAGAATTTGCTTGAAAAAAGAGCAAATTTTCTTAATACTCAAGGTGAAAAACTAAATCAACAAGTCAAAGATCTATCTGGCGGTTAGAAGCAAAAAATCGCTATTTTACAGGCTTTTTCGGGAAATTCAGATTTCATTTTTATAGTTCCAATTATTTTCCTGAAATTTACAAAAGGTTTTCACATCAGGATTCTGCAAAATTAACATACACATAGAAAATCACACTAGTTTTTCAATTATTTGATCAACTATATTCCAATTTTAGCCCTAATAATATTTTATATAGGTTTACTAGTGACTTGTAAAAAACTTAAATTCAAACATATTGGAAATTTAAGTTTTTGGTTCCTTAATAAAAAATAAGGTTATATATAAAATACTTTTTCAAAAAAAATTAATTAAAATTTTTATGCTTACCTTTTTCTATGTTTATTTCTTTATACTTTTTTTTTTTTTTTTTTGAAAAAATAAATTCCTTAAATAAAAACGAAAAAATAATATCAAGTAATGAAATTTACTTGGCAGATATCAATTATTTTTTCGAAAATTTTAAGAATATCAACAAACAGAACATAGTATTTATTTCAAAAATTTCCACAAATTGAAATACTGAAACAGTTGAAATCAATAAGAATTTCAAATTTATTAACTTTTTCAAATTAATATCACTAAAATATAAAATTAATAACCAATTAGGCAATAAAGAAATTAGCGTTTATTCAAATAAAAATAATGAATTTTTACTTAACACCTTGTATAAGCTAGTGTTAATTTTAGCCTTTATTTAGATAATAAGAATAATAAAATGGTGAAAATTGCCCCTACCATCAACTTGGTTTTGAAATAAATTTCCTGTTATTTAAGTATGATAAAAAGCCTCCTAATCCAGAAAATTTTAGTGAAAAACTATGTAAATAAAGTATTTTATCCCTAGTCCCACCATATTTTTCATCACCAAAAATTGGAAATCCTAAATGTGATAAGCTAACTCGAATTTGATGTTTTTTCCCAGTATGTAAAATGGCAAATTTTTTTTGATTTTTAGAATAAAAAGTTGTAGATGCAAAAAATGAGTTTGGTGATTTTAAAGTAACTTCCATTTTTTGTTGAAAGTTGTTTTTTCTAATAAAAACATCTGTTTTTATAGTGTTTTTTAAATTTATATCTGATTTAAAAGTATAAATTTTTTCAAAAAATTTTTGCTTCTGATTAAGTTCGACCACACTTTGATAGTTCAGCC
This sequence comes from Mesomycoplasma hyopneumoniae J, assembly GCF_000008205.1. NCBI lineage: Bacteria > Bacillati > Mycoplasmatota > Mycoplasmoidales > Metamycoplasmataceae > Mesomycoplasma > Mesomycoplasma hyopneumoniae. Next base: position 16,262 of record NC_007295.1, on the reverse strand, counting down.
CGTATAAAATAATCCCGGAAGTTTTCTTATCAAGTCTGCCAATATGAGAAGGTTTAAAAACTTGATTTTCTGGAATTTTTAGATAATTTCAGACTGCTAAATCCAGGTTAAATCTACCACCATGAACTTGTAAGTTTTGAGGTTTGTCAACTAGTAAAATATTTTCATCTTGATAAATAATTTTCAAATTTAACTTAAATTCAGGCACTTTTTTTGAAAAAGTTTTTAGTTTTTCTTGAGAAAAAATTAAAATTATATCCTTTTCTTTTATGATATAATTCTTTTCCTGGAAAGTATTATTAACTTTTATTTTTTTAGTACGAAAATACTTTTGAATTTCGTTATAATTCGACTTCAAAAGTATTTTCTTAATTAACTGAATTAATTTTTGGCCGCTTTGATTTTTTGTTGCGACAAACTTAATCATTAAAACTTATGCTTGATTTGCAGAACCAAATTCTGTGATTTTTTCTTCAATAAGAAGCTGAATGGCATCAGTTCCGGGTGCTAATAATTTTCGAGGATCAAAATTTTTACCTTGTTTTACTTTTCCTGAAAGAACAAATTCGGAAATTGCGGCCGCATTTGCCTGTTGTAATTCCGTATTTACATTAATTTTTGCAATCCCAAGTTTTATTGCCTTCTGGATTTGGTCTTTTGGTATTCCGCTCCCTCCGTGTAAAACCAGCGGAATCTTTGTTACTTTTGAGATTTTTTCTAAAATCTCAAAATTCAGGGACTTTCAATCTGGGGGATAAATACCGTGAATATTACCAATGCCAGCTGCCAGACATGTAATTCCAGTTTCTGTTATTTTTTTTGCATTTTCCGGATCAGCAATTTCTCCATTACCAATTACACCATCTTCCTCACCCCCAATTTGGCCAACTTCAGCTTCAACGGTTGCATTTACTTTGTTTGCTAGCCTAACAATTTCCTCTGTCCTTTCCAAATTTAGTTCAAATTTTTCTTTAGAACCATCATACATCACTGAGGTATAGCCGTTTTTTAGTGCTTCTTTGCAGGTGAGATAAGTTCCATGATCCAAATGGAGAGCGACTGGGACTGTTATTTTAAAATAGTCAATTAAATTTGTTACTAAATTATAAATAGTTTTGAGTCCGCCCATATATGTCAGTACTCTCTCGGAAGTGCCAATAATTAAAGGTGATTTTTTTGCTTGGGCCGCTAAAAGTGCCGCTTTTGTTCATTCGAGATTGTTAATGTTAATATGTGGAATTGCGTAGTTATTTTTCAGTGCTTTTTCCAACATTTCTTTAGTATTTACTAGTTGCATTTTTCCCTTTCGATACTTTTTTTTTTTTTTTTTTTTTGCAGTCGAAACCTTTTAAAAAAAAAAAAAAAAAAACTAAGCGTTAAGATCTGATCTAAGTGTTCAATAATTATCGCCGAGTGGGACAAAATTACCATCAATTGATAGTAATTTGTATAATTCGCCCCGTTTTAGTGTTAAAATTTTATCTGTTGATAAATTAGGTAGTTGATTTTCTCATTTTGACATCAAAGAAGTTTGAACTTCTAAAAAAATGTCGCTAAAATGAGCGGATTCACGATTTTTTAGAAAATCAATTGCAATCGAAATGATTGTTTTCACGTTTTTATATCCTTTCTTTGGCTTTAATCCCAAGTAATTTTAGTCCATTTTTTAGTACTATTTGAACTGCTTTTGTCAGGGATAAGAGACTATTTTGATTTTGATTACCAATTATTTTTGAATTAGAATAAAATGAGTTAAAAAGATTAGCTAATTCAAGCAAATATTTGTTTAAGAGGTTAATTTTATAATTTTTTGTAATTTTTAAAACAATTTCTTCAAATTGTTTTAATTTTGAAATCAAAATAGTCTCGTTTTCAGCTTCAAATTTTAATATTTTTTCTGGAACTATTGTCGAATTTGCCAACAATTTCGAGGCCCTTGCATGGGCATATTGAATTAAAAACAACGGATTTTGCAGGCTTATTTTAGCCGCTAGACCGATATCAAATTCGACAAGTGAGTTATAACTTCTTTCACTAATAAAATAACGGATTGCATCTTGATCAACAAGTTCAAGTAAATCCTTAATCGTAAAAGTTTTCCCCATTCGTTTGGACATCTTAAATTCTTGGCCATTTTTGAATAATTTTACTAATTGATATAGTAAAATATCTAATTTTTGATTTAAATTAACAGTTTTTAGGGCCGCTTTCATTCTATCAACATAACCAATGTGGTCTGCCCCCCAAATATTTATCAAAAAATCCGGCTTAAAATTACTATTAATTTTTTCAAAATGGTATGCAATATCACTTGAAAAATAAGTAAATTCTCCGTTTTTTTTAACTAAAACACGGTCTTTTTGATCACCAAATTTGGAAGTTTTAAGCCAAATTGCCTCTTCTTTTTTATAAACAAAAGGTAAATTTGCTAAATTTTTTTGAACTTTCTCAGTCCTAAAAAGTTCGCTTTCTGAGCTAAAAACATCGAATTTTATAGATAAATTTGCCAAATCAGCTTTAATTTCGTCAAGAAAAATCTCAATAGATTTTTCACGGAAAATTTTATAAGTTTCTAAATCGTCAAGTGATGAATTTTCAAATTTATTTGCATAAATTTGAAAAAATTTCTGCGCGCACCAAATTATATCCTCGCCAAGATAAGCTTCTTCAGGAAGAGCGAATTTTTTAAAAATCTGTTGATATCGGGAAAAAACTGAGCCCACCAAGCGATCAATTTGACTACCAAAGTCATTAATATAATACTCTCGAAAAACAAAATTTCCGCTAAATTCAAGGATATTCGCTAAAATATCACCAATAACTGCGCCTCGAAGATGACCAAGATGTAAAAAACCTGTCGGGTTTGCCGAAACAAATTCAAGGTTTATTTTTTTTTGTAAGGAATAACGGCCAAAATTTTCACCTTTTTGAATAATTTCTGAAACTATATTTGCATATTCATTTTTGGAAATAAAAAAATTAATAAAGCCGGGGGGAGCGATTTCTATTTTTTCTAAATTTAAATTTTCTGAAAGTAGTTGATTTTTAATCGTTTGTGCTAATTTTAGGGAGTCAATTTTGTTCTGTTTAGCAAAAATTAGCGCAACATTAGAGCTATAATCACCAAAATTTTTTGACTTTTCAATAATTAGTTTACTTTCATCAATAATTAAATTTTCATTTTTAAAAAATTTAATTATTGCCTGGCTAATTTTTTTCTTCATTAGGTTTTCCAACTACAACAAGCGCTGTTTTCACAATTCGGTCGTGTAATTTATAACCTTCTGAAACAACTTCAATGATTTTATCATTTTCCCCTGTTTTTATTTCATAAATTTCGTGGACTGATGAGTCAAAAAAATCACCTATTTTAGGATATATTTTGACTAAACCGAAATTTTCCATTACATTTTCAATTTGATTTACAAGCATTTCAAAACCTTTTACATACGCGGAAATTTCGGGATTTTGAGAGATTAAACCATAAGAAATAGCTTTTTTTAGGTTTAAAAAAGGCGAGCTAAAATCCTCAAAAAATGGTTGTAAACTGTATTTTTTAAGTAAATCCTGCTCATTTTCGAGCTTTTTTTGTAAATCAAGTTTTAATTCTTTGACTTTTTGTGTTGCTTTTTCTTCAAAAGTTTTAACCTGAGATTTAAAATCTTCCTCTAACTTTTTGATCTTATCTTTTAACTTAATTGCTTCGATTTCGAGAGTTATATTTCTAGTGGTTAAATTTTGAATTTGATTTTCAAGGTCTTTTAATTTTGCTTCTTTTTTCAAAAATCTACGAGTTTTTTTCTCAGTTTTCTCAGTTTTTTCTACTTCTTTATCTATTTCGAGCCCTTGTTTTTCATCAGGATTTATAACTTTTTTGTCTTCTAAATCATTATCAGAAGACAAATTTTGCAAATTATTTTCAAATTCTTGTAATTTTTTATCACCAAATACCATTTTTATCCCTTTCTAATCTTGCTTTTGTTTGATAAAAAATCTTCCAAAAGTTTTATACCTGTTCGAGCGGCCGAATAATTAATTTTTTTAGCTGCTCCAACCATACTGATTTCCTTAATTGGTAAAAATTTTTCAAATTTTTTCGAAATAAATGAAACTTCTGGGGACTTTATACTGATTTTTAGGGTATCATCGTCTTTTGTTGTTCGATCTTCAAGCATTTCTCAAATTGATTTTTTTTCAATTATATAAAGTAAATCAACAAGTTTGGCCCGCGAAATCTCCTTGTCCAAAATCAGCGAATTTTTATTGTAGATATTAGACTTATTTTGGACTTGAAAATTAAAAATTTTTTCCATAAAATGATGCAAAAGTTCATCGCTGTGTTTAATTTGTTTCTCTAATTCCTGTTTTAAAATAGCTAATTTTGAAGAAATTTCAAGCAAAGGTGTATTTATTAATCTTTCCTGGAAAAGTCTAATAGCAATTTTAACATCTTGTCTTGGAATCTGTTCAGAAAAAGTTATTTTTTTATTTTCCACATTACCACTGGAACTAACAACAACAATAATTCCTTCATTTTGGGAAATTTGCGTTAAATTTATTGACATTAATCGTTCATTTTCGTTATTTGTTGTTGCAATTAGGGTAGTACCAACCGATTCAGAAATTAATTTAACGGCTTCAGAAATTGTGTTTTCAATATTTATGCGACGACGGGCGAATAAATCTTTTAATTTGTTTGCTAAATTTTCATTTTCGTCAAAAGATAAAAATTCCGCATAATATTGAAAACCTTGTAAAGTCGGGATTCTGCCACTTGAACTATGAGATTTTTCTAAGAATCCTTCCTTTTCAAGTTGATTCATAATTGCCCGAAGATATGAAGGTGATTTTTTGATACCATAACTTTGTTTTAAGTTAAGAGAACCGATAGATTCACCGGTTTTTATGAAATTTTCGACTATTTGTTTAAGATATTTTTCTTTTTTTGAGTCTAATTTTGGCATCTTTGGTAAATTATAACAAAAAACAAAGCAAATTAGCAAAATTTGTTATCTAGTAATTTGCTTTATTTTTTTAAAAAATTTTTACTATGAATTAAGTGCTTTTTCAATCTTTTCAATTAAAACTTCGGCTGGAACATAATTAAACTGCTTAAAAAGAATTTGTCCATCTTTAAAAATAAAATGAGTTGGGACAAAAAGTACTTCATATTTTGTCCCTTTTTGACGGAAAAGTTTGGATTCTTCCGCATCAACTTTAATTAATTTTACATCACTTCGGTCTTTAAAATATTTGCTTAATTCTTCATTTACAGGCTCTTGCATTTTACAGTCATTACACCAATCCGCTGCAAATTCAAGGTAAACTACGCCTGTTTTTAATTCGTTTTCGGCTTGTTTTCATAGCATTTTTTTCATTTTTTTTACCTCTGGATAAATATTATGAATTAGAACTGAAACGCTTGGTTCCTTGTCAAAAATTCTTAAAAGTTTTCGCTTTATATTTTTTTGACTTTTTTGTTGCAATTCCTTTAGTATTTTATCATTTATTTTTTTTATATTAGAAAAATTATTAAAAATAATTTTTCTAATAATATCATAGTAAGCTTCCCGATTTTCCCTACTTAAAATTCCATATGTCGTAATCTCTGGAGTTGAAAAAATTTTTTTTTCGATTGGATCGAATAAAAAAGAAACAATAATCAAACCATTGCGTGACAGAGCATCTCTTTCTTTTAGTACTCTAAAGCAAACATCACCAATCCCAAAACCAGAAACATAAATTTCTTCCTCACCTTTTGAAATTTTTTTTCTTGAAAATAAACTACCATCAATGAAATTAGCAGACCTTTTATTTTGCAAAACGATAATGTTTTGTCGTTTGACTTTATTTGCAACCGCGATATTTGAGGCCACAATTAAGTAGCGATATAAACCTTGAATTGGAAGAAAATATTTTGGTTTTAGAAGCTGAATCATCTCAGAAATGTCTTCTTTATAAGGGCGAGCAAGTCCAAAATCTGATTCTGAAATATCAACAATACTTGTTGTTGATTTGGCAATCTGGTCTAAAACTTTTGCATAAAGTTGCTCCATTCCGTTGATTGGAGGGGTCAACATTATCACATAATCAGATTTTTTTAATTTAAAATAAACATCATCGTTTTCAAGAATTCTATTAAAGCGATAACAAATTCTTTCGGGACTTGAAGTAATCAAAATCACCGAATTTTTCTGTTTATTTGCATATTTATAGTCAAAAAATGTCGGTAATTTCTTTAATTTATTAGTTGTTAGCTTATCTAACTTGTAGATCATATCGTATAATTTATCATATTTTTTACCATAAGCGGTAATTTGGCGGTTAAATTTTATCGAAAGATCAATAATTTCTTGTATTGAAACCATTTCTTCATCGTAAGCTGAGACCACAATTCGCGAGTTTTTATCGGCTTTTAAGAAAAAATTTTCTAAAAAATTTTTTGCAAAAAGTTTATTTATTGCTTTTCCAGGTAAGTTTGACTTACCTGAATCAGAAATAAACATCAAAATGCCTTTTGGATTTTGACTAATTTTTTTGATCAATTCAAAATTTGTCTCCCCATAAACACCTAAATTCCCAACGACATAATTAGCCATAAAAACGATTCCGCCATCCTCTGTGTGAAAGCAAAAACCAATTGTTCCGGGCATAGAACCCGCAACTGGAAAAGGAGAAACTGATATCTTTTCATTGATTTTTAGCTCAGAAGTTATAGGAATTACTTCAAAAGCAGATTCAGACAGTCTGTATTTATGGATTCGTTCAATAATTAGTGCTTTTGTGAAAAAAGAGCTATAAATCTTGATTTTTTTCAATTTCATTATCAACCACGGCAAGGCAGAAAATGATTCATTTTTAGCATCAGTGATGAAAACACCCCTGATTTTATGTTGATTTTCCTCAAGATAGGTAAAATCTGCAATAATTGTATCGACACCAACTGAACTATCCAGTGGTATTTTTGCCCCTGAATTAATTATGAAAATATTATCGTCAATCTCTAAAATATAACAATTTTTCCCATTTTCGTCTTGCCCACCAAGTGCAAAAAAACTGATTTTAGCCATTAATTTCCTTTAATTTTCCATTTTTGTTAAATAAATTTTACAAAAATGGAAAATTTATTTAACCAAATTTATTTTTTTTCTAATTTTTTTTATTTTATTGAAAAAATTAGAAAAAATACTTAAATTTTTACTTATTTGTTAAAAATTAGGTAAAAAATAAGTAAAAATTTAAACCTGATATTGATTTTTAACTTCTTTTGTGATTGCAAAAATAAACAAATCAAGATCGAAAGGTTGTAAATCATCCATCGCTTCGCCAAGTCCAACTAATTTAACACTGATATCAAGTTGATCTTTAATCGAAAAAATGATCCCTCCTTTGCTTGTACCATCCATTTTTGTTAAAATTATACCAGAAACGGGAGTTATTTTTGCAAAATTTGCTGCCTGCGAAACCCCATTTTGACCAGTTGTTGCATCGATTACCAAAAGTGATTCATGAGGGGCATTAGGAACCTTTTGGGAAATTATTTTATTTATTTTTTTTAATTCCTGCATTAAATTCACATTGTTTTGCAAACGTCCGGCTGTGTCGATTAAAACCAAATCGGTTTTTTCTTTAATAGCAAAATCCAAACCGCGGAAAACTACAGATCCAGGATCTTTTTCATTAGCTTCGGGTTTTAAAATTAAAGCCCCTACGCGGTTAGCTCAAATTTCAAGTTGCTCAACTGCGGCTGCCCGAAAAGTATCAGCAGCGATTATAAGAACTTTTTTTCCTTCTATAATGAATTTTCGCGCGACTTTGGCAATTGAAGTAGTTTTTCCAGAACCATTAACCCCTGAGATTAAAAAAACATTGATTCTCCCGTCTTTTATGTTCAAATTTGTGTTGACAACTGAACGATTTGAATAAATTGTATACATTTTATCCATAATTATTTCGGGAATTAGATCGGGATTATTGAGATTGTGATGGCGAACTTCAGCTTTTAACGAGTCTATTATTGTTCTGACAAAATTTGGAGAAATATCAGACATTATTAAAATTTCTTCTAATTCTTCGAAGAAATTTTCATCAATTTTAATATGTTTTTTTTGAAGCTGAACTATTTGTTTGAAAAAAGAAAGTCTTGATTTTGTTAAACCGGCAACATATTTATCCAAATTTGCCGGTTTTTCTTGTTTTGTACCAAAAATTTTTTCTCTAATTTTTCGAAAAAAAGACATTTTTAATTCCTATAATTTTTATAATTTTATTAAATTATAAATTAAAATTACTTTTTTCCGTTCAGTTCTTAATAAATAATTTTAAAATTCTATGATTCTAATATAGAAATTTCCTCATCATCAAGAATTGTTTCATTAAAAATAACCTTTGAGTGGGGATTTTTAGCCGCTATTTTAAATGATTTTTGGCTGTGAGATAAATTTATTAAATCCTTTGGGCGAAATTTTTTTAATTTTTCAAAAACAAAAACAAAACAAGATCATCTTAGATCTAAATCGCCTTTTATTTGATTTTCATCAAATGTTTCGCCAAAATCTTCGTTAAAGTCGTTTAAAAAGTCTTCTTTTAGTCGATTTTTAAACTCGTCAACAAGATTATTTTGGTGAAAATCCAATATTTCGTCAATATTGTATTGTGAATTTTTGAAGGATTCGATACCAAAAAATTGCGTCTGCAATACAGTTCAGGAAATTGGCCCATATTTATAAGATTGAAAATTCTCTGAAAAAAACGGTATTTGATACATTCTATAAAATTTTCAATGTGTAAATCAAAGTATTTTTTGCACTCATGTTCGATAAACCTCCCTTTCACCTGTATCAATATAATAATATGCAAATAGATATTTTAAAAAATTAGTTATATTGATTCCTTCCATCAGTTTCTCCTTTCAACATCCACCAATATTAATTTTTTTTAGCCTTTTATTAAAAAAAAGGAAAAAATTAGTAATTTTCGCCTACTTTTCCTTTTTTATTATTTATTTTAACTGAGAAAATCAACTTTCATATTCAGCTTGGCAGTCTTTAATTAATAAATCTAATTTATCAAGACTTTCAATAATCGCGCCCGAAGCATTAAGATGACCCCCACCTCCTCAATTTTGAGCAACTTTTTGAACATTTGGGCCGGATGAACGAAACTCTACCCGCCAGGAATTTTCTTTTTCTTGAACAAGACACAACCAAATTCTGAAGTTTTCAATATTCGCTAGTAAATTTGGGCGCACTGAATTTGAGGGATTTTTATTTAATTTTTTCTGCTCTTCCATACTCAATGTGTAAAAAATTACATTTTTATATATTTTTTTCACAGAAAAAATATAACTATCAAAATCAATATCAGATAATTTTTTTTGATTTAGTTTTTCGTGGATTAATGCAAAATTAAATCCTGTTCTAAATAATATTCCTGTCAAAAAATGTGTTCTAGCTGATGTATTTTTATAAAGAAAACGACCTGAATCAGTATAAATTCCAAGGTAAATGAATGTAGCACTTTTCCGGGAAATTTTCCATTTTGCTTTATATGCCAAGTCGGCAATTTGTTCACAGGTAGCAACATAACTTGGATCAACTCAACGGTAAATTTGTTCAAAATCATCTTCATTTGGATGGTGGTCAATTCGTAGAATTGTTTTAAATTTAAATTGATCAAATAAAAAAACAGATTCAATTCGATTTTTAAAATTTGCATCAACAATTATCGCCAAAGAATTTTTTAAAATTAGCTTATCGGGAATTGAATCTGTTTTTGCATTCAAAAATGAAAATGATCCTTTGTGATTGCCAACTGCAAAAACTTTTTTATTTTTAAAATTATCTAAAATTAAATTTTTAAGCCCTAATTGTGCGCCAATACAATCCCCGTCTGGTCTGATATGGTGAAAAATTACAATTGTATCGTGATTTTCGATAAGTTTTATAATTTCTTTTATCTTAATATTACTCATTTTGTTCAAATTCCTTTACTTGAATAACTAATTTCTCGATAATTTCCTGCGAAATTTCCTTAGTTTTTTCTGACTTTTCTAGATTAATACCTGCTGCATACTCATGGCCCCCACCTCCGTATTCAGAAGCAATTTCATTAACTTTTGGACCATTTGAACGTATTCTAACACGGATTCCATTCTCCATTTCAATCAAAAATAGTCAAATTCGGGCATCGCCAATGTTTGCCAAAATATTAACGGCTGATAACTGATCGTTTCTTAATTTGAATTTATTTTGTATCTCTTTTGAGACAAAATACCATAAAACCTTATCTTTTTTTTTATAATTTGCTAAAACTTCAGCACAAAAAGCGACTTCTTGTTCTGTTCTATTCGACAAAAATCAATTTAATTTTGCAAAATCAAAATTAAATTTCATCAAAAAAGCAGCAACCTGAAATGTTCTTGAGGTTGTTGAAGGAAATAAAAAACGGCCTGAATCAGTTAGAATTCCTAAATATATAAATTTGGAAATTTCACTATTAATTTCCCAATTTTCTTCCATTAGTAGGTACCCTATCATCTCTGAAGCAGCCGAAAAAGTTGGATCAACCCATTTTTCGTTATAAATTTCCTCAAAAATATCAGGGTGATGGTCAATTTTGATTCGTGTTTTAAAATTTGAATTTAGAAAAAAATCTAATTTTTTGATTCTTTTAATATCAGCAGTATCGACTGTAATTGCAAGTGAATTTTGAAAAAATTCATCTTGAATTAAATTTTCATTATCAAAATGAAAATTTAAAAAATTAAAAATATTTTCATTATCCCCAATAAAAAAAACCTTCTTTTTAGGGAATCTTTTTGCGATCGCATAACCAAAACCTTGTTGGGCACCCAGACAATCTCCATCTGGTCTGATGTGATGAAAGATAAAAATATTATCATGATTTTCAATGTTTTGAATTATTTTTTCATAATTTTTTCTTTTCATTTTACCTCTTTTTTTAATCGGCGTGGTGGTATTTTCGATTAAATTTAATCGAAAAACCACGGTAAATTTGCTCTAAAACGATAAGCTTAAAAATTTTATGGGCAAAAGTTAGCTTTCCAAATGATAAAAAACCAATATCTGGCCTTGATTTTGCAATTAATTTTTCATCAACGCCGTACGAACCCCCAATTATAAAACAAATATTCGAGAAATTCAAAAGTTGGGAAAATTCTTTACTCGTTACTGTTTTTCCCCTTTCTGTAAAAAGATAACAAGATGAATTTTTAGGAATTTTTTGCAAAATATCCTTTGTTTCAAGCATTTTTTTAAGCTCTATATTTTCTTGGGAATGCTCAGAAAGGTTGATAAATTCGATTTGATATTTAAACTGTTTGATTTTATTAATTTCTTTTTTGTATAAACCTAATCATTCTCTGGGGCTAGAACCAAAACTTATTATTGAAATTTTCATTAAATTTTAGAGACTTTTTGCATTTTTAAAACTTTAATATGAAACAAAAGCATCTGGATATCAGCAGGATTTACACCACTAATTCTACTTGCTTCCCCAATTGTTTTTGGTCTAACTTTTTGAAACTTATCAAGAGCTTCTGATGACAAATTTGCGACTTTTTCATAATTTAGATCGCCTGGAATCAGTAATTTTTCCAGTCGAATCATCTTTTGGGCTTCAGAATTTTGTTTTTGAATATAACCTTTTAGCCGGGCCATCACAGTTAATTCATATCCGAATTCAAAATCAGGGAGAATATCTTTAAAGTTAACATTTGGTCAGGAAATTAATTTTAACTTGGAAATTCGCTTCTCCAAATTATATTTTTTTGCTAATTCATCTTTTGGGGAAACAAATTCTTTAGAAAGTTCTAAAATTTTCCTGTCAATTTTTGCATACTTTGCTTTGATTTTCAAATACTCTTTTTTGGAGATCAGCCCTGATTTTAAAGCATATTTTGCCATTCGAATATCGGCATTATCATTTCTTAAAATAAGCCGATATTCTGCACGTGAAGTCAGCATACGATAAGGTTCTTTTGTTCCTTTAGTGACTAAATCATCAATTAAAACGCCGATATAACCATCATTTCTTAAAATTTCGACTGGTTTTTTCCCAAGCACAAATTGGCCCGCATTAATTCCGGCGACTAAACCTTGAGCCGCGGCTTCTTCATATCCGCTTGTTCCATTGATTTGACCTGCCATAAAAAGTCCTTTAACTTTTTTAGTTTCCAAACTTTTTTTCAATTCAAGCGGATTTAGGGCATCATATTCAATCGCATAACCGAATTTTGCAATTTTTGCATTTTCCAGACCAGGAATTGTTTTAACCATTTCAAGCTGAACATCCTCGGGCATCGACGTTGAAAGGCCATTAATATACATTATATCTTGTTTTTTTGTTTCTGGTTCGAAAAATATTTGGTGGCGAGGTTTTTCTGAAAAGCGAACAATTTTATCTTCAATCGAAGGACAATAACGTGGTCCAACACCGGAAATTAGACCTGAATACATCGAGGATTTTCCTAAATTTTTGTTAATTATATCATGAGTTTTTGCTGTTGTATAAGTCAAATAACAAGAAATTTGTTTTTTTATCTTATGCTTTGATTGGAAAGAAAAATTTATATTATAAACAGGCAAAACCTCTTTTTCAACTTTTGAAAAGTCAATTGAAGAAGTAAAAATTCGCGGGGGAGTTCCAGTTTTTAACCTTTGAAGTTCAAAACCAAGCCTTTTTAAATTATTTGAAAGCAAATTTGAAGTTTGTTGACCATCAGGCCCACTTGGAATCGCTAATGAGCCTCGAAGAACTTTTGAATCCATGTAGGTACCTGTTGTAATAATCACGGTTTTTGAAAAAAACACTTGTTTTTTCGCTGTTTTTAGCCCAAAAACACGATTTTTTTCAACTAGAAGTTCACTAACCAAATCCTCGATAATTAATAAATTTTCCTGTTTTTTCAAATCCTTTAATATTAATTTTGAATATTTTTCCTTATCAATTTGGGCTCTAATTGCTAAAACGGCAGGACCTTTTGATTCATTTAAATATTTAATTTGGATCATTGCTAAATCTGAAAATTTTCCCTGAACTCCTCCAAGGGCATCGATCTCGCGAGTTATAATTCCTTTTGCTGGCCCACCAATTGCGGGATTACAAGGCATTGAAGCTAATTTTTTCTTATCAAGAGTTATTAGAACAACTTTTAACTTTTTTTTTAATAATGCATAAACTGCTTCGATCCCAGCATGGCCGCCACCGACAACAATAGCATCAAATTCAATGCTTGAATTTTTAGATTTTTTTGACATTAAAAATTTCCTCAAATTAGTTTCTTTTTTTAAATTATACTATAAAATAGCTTATTTTTTTTAAATATTAATCAAAAAAAATAGTCTAAATTTTAGAGAAAATTTAGACTAAAACAAGACCGACTAACTGACAAATTTCTGGTTTTTCTGGTGAAACTATCAACATTTTGTTCATTTTTTCATTAATGTGAATATCAATTACTTTATCAAAAACAGAAATTGCATCTTTTAAATAGCGATAATTTATATTAACCTGAGCTAATTCAGGGTCGAATCGAAAATCTGATGCAAATCTTGGGTTAAATCTGAAATCAAGAACATTTTTTGTCTGAACATTCGACTGACCCGAATCATATTGAGAAATATAGCCTTTTAACGCATTTTTTGACAACGAAAGGTTAATAACATTATCTTTTCCGGGGGTAATTATTGTTGTTTTATCAATCAGATCGAGGATGTCGCGTTTGTTGATTGTAAGTGAGTATAAAATTTCGCTGTCTTTTGGTAGGATATTTGAAATATCCTTGTATTCAATAGTGAAAATTCGCGACTGGATTGTTAAATTATCGTAAATATAACTAATTTTTGAAGATTCAATATTTAATTCGATATCCTTATCAAGTTCAGGTGGGATAAAATCTTTTAAATTTTTCGCGCTAACAGAAATATTTATTCTACTTTTATTCGAAATTTCGATTTTTTCTGAGGCAAATCGAGATGTATCTGTTGCCGAAAAATGTAGAAAACCGGCTTCAGATCTAAGATTTATTGCCGATAAAATCGGCTGTGAAGGATTATTTGTTGTTGCAAAAGCTGTATTTTTTATCGCTCTTTTAAAATTTTTAGCATTTACAGTTAATTTAATTCCTTTTTGCTCAAAGTTAATTTCTGGAAAAAAAGAAGAATCCCGAGTTGTCTTTGAAAAAAGAGCATCTTCCCAAAAAACTTTTAATTCAGAACCAATTAGATGAAAACTTAATTGTTTATCACTTTTTCTAATAACATCACGTAAAAAAACACCGTCAATTAAGCAACTTCCAACATCATGAATTTCAATTAAATCTTTTTTATTAATAAAAACTTTATAAGAAAGCTCACTGTTTGTTGAAATTATAAATAATCCGCTTCTTGTAAGTTTTAAAAAAAACGAACTTAATGGTGAATTTATATTATTTAGAATTGCTGATTGCATTCTTTCAATTTGTCATTCAATAATTTTTTTTTCAATTGTAAATTTCATATTTTTACCTCTAATAATTATATTATATTTGGTTAATTTTTATTTAGTTTTAATAATAAAAATAATAAGGCTGTAGAAATGTAGAAAAAATAGAAAACCACTTTAATTTATAGTACTTTTTGTCCAAAATGCTGTTTAATATTTTTATTTTCGCTGTTTAAAACTTCAGTTTAATTGTTTATAAATGTGGTTAAGTGCAATTTCAAGTTCATTATTGTTGCTTTGTTTTAAGGTATCAATTTTTTTAAGGGTAGAAATTATTGTCGAATGTCTTCTGTTGTTAAAAAAAGTTCCTACGCTATTATGAGTTAAATCCAGAATATTTTTAATTAATCAGATTGCAATATCGCGGGCATGCACAATATTTTTGCCTCTTTTTTCACTTTTTATATCTAAAATTGAGACGCCATAATATTTTGAGACAACCTCAATGATTAAATCAGGGGTAATTGTTTGTTCGATTTCATATTTTTCAACAAAAATTTCAAACATTTTTTTCTTATCAAAATAAATTTCATTCTCAAATTTATTTTTATTTGTTTGGATATAAAAAACAATTGATTTTAGCGCACCTTCAAGCTCACGAATCGAATTTCGAAAATGCTTTGACAAAAATTCAAAAGCATCATTTGTTCAAATATGTTTTTCTAATTTTTCTTCAACTAATTTATGTTTAAAAATCCGCAAAAAGTCTTCTTTTTTCGGCTTGTTTAATTTAATGTGCAACCCTGAACTAAATCGCGTTATAAATCTTTCTTCAAATCCACCAAGTAAAGAAGGCGATTTATCAGATGTTATTATCACTGTTTTATCCTCTTCGATAAATCTATTTAAAATTTCAAGTGCAACAATTGAAGTTTGTTGTTTGTTAGCCAAACCTTGGATATCATCAAAAAGAAAAGCGTCAACTTGAGACAATCAGTTTAAAAATTCACTAATTTTTTCATTTTGACCATTTTGCATCCAGGAAGAAACGCAACTGATAAATTTATAGTCGTTAATGTAGAAAACTTTCTTCTGTTTTTCTACAAGTAAATTTCCGATCGCATTAATAAAATGCGTTTTTCCAATTCCTGATGGTCCTGAAATAAAAATTGGTGAGTAATTTAGTCTTGAATTTGCGACTATTGCGTCATAAATACTAAAAATTTGGAAATTATAACTTGATTTTATAAAGTTTCTAAAGGTAAATTTGTTTAAAACATTGTTAATATTAAAGCTGCAATATTTATTTTTTATGGAAAAGTTTTGGCTTTCTTTTGAATTAATGGTATAATTATTTGTATTGTTAAAAGTTAGGATTTTTGAAATTTCAAGATTTTTAATAGCTTTTTCAACCGTATCAACTCAGCGTGAAATCACTTCCTGTTTCGCGATTAAGTCTGTAAAATCTATAATAATTTCAGTTTCTGTCTCGTTGAGTACATAAATTGTGCTAAAAAAGTTGTTATACAACATTCGATCATTTAATAAATTTTCAATTTGTTGTCTAATTTGCTGTGTTCTAACCTTTAAATTATTTTTATTTGTTTGCATTTTATAAATTTTCCTTTAATTTTGTAGTATAATTTTTAAATCAATTTGTTTTGTTTAAAACAACAAAAATGTTTTTGCAAACATTTTATCAACTTTATTTAGCACATTTAATAAAGTTGATTTTGGTTTTAAATTTTAACAATATTTTTTTAAAATCCCTTAAAATAACTTCTAAAACTTAAATTTAAGCAAAAAAAGGAGAAAAA